>JACCSH010000303.1 GCA_013813125.1 Nocardioidaceae bacterium
AGCGCCGTGCACCTCGACAAGGGCTGTTATCGCGGCCAGGAGACCGTGGCACGAGTCCACACCCTGGGCCGGCCACCCCGCCGGCTGGTGCTGCTCCACCTCGATGGGTCCGTTGACCGGCTGCCACGGGGTGGCGACGCCGTCGAGTCAGACGGTCGAGAGGTAGGGCGGGTCGGTTCTGCGGCGCGCCACCATGAGCTCGGGCCGATCGCCTTGGCGGTCGTCAAGCGCAACGTCAATCCGGTCGCCGTACTAACGGCAGGTGGCGTGCCCGCATTTCAGGAGATTGTGGTGGACCCAGAGGTCGGTTTGCACGTTCGCCCGCGGGTCTGAGCTGCTTCGCCAGAGGTCAGTTGATCATTCCGGCACCTAGGGTGACGCCGGTTGCCTCGTCGATGAGGATGAATGAACCCGTCGTGCGGTTCTTCTCGTAGGGGTCACACAGGAGCGGAACGGTGGTGCGCAACTGGACCCGGCCGATCTCGTTCAACGTGAGCTCCTTGGTCTCGAGGTCGCGGTGCAGCGAGTTGACGTCGAGGCGGTACAGGACGTCTTTGATCAGGGTTCTGGCAGTGCGGGTCGTGTGCTTGATGGAGAGCTTCTGGCGGGGACGCAGCGGGGTTGTCGACATCCAGCACACCATCGCATCGATGTCTTGGCTCGGCACGGGTGCGTTCTGCGGCCGGCAGATCATGTCGCCACGCGAAACGTCAACATCGTCCTCCAGTCGGACGGTCACCGACATGGGGGGAAAGGCCTCATCCAGTTCACCATTGAACAAGTCGATGCCGGCGATTGTCGACGTCATACCCGAGGGCAGCACCAGCACCTCGTCGCCGGGCTTCAAGATGCCCCCCGCGACTCGACCGGCGTAGCCGCGGTAGTCGTGGTAGTCGTCGGACTTGGGACGAACGACGTACTGGACCGGGAACCGGGTGTCGACCAGGTCGCGGTCGGATGCCACGTGCACGTTCTCCAGATGGTGGAGCAGCGAGGGGCCCTCGTACCAGGGCATGTGGTCGGAACGGTTCACCACGTTGTCGCCCTGGAGCGCCGAGATCGGAACGACGGTGAGGTCGGGGATGCTCAGTTTTGTGGCGAACGACGTGAACTCCTGATGGATCTCGTTGAAGCGCTCCTGGGAGAACTCGACGAGGTCCATCTTGTTGACGCACAGCACCAGGTGCGGAACGCGCAGCAGGGACAAGATGACCGCATGCCGACGCGACTGCTCAGTGAGGCCCTGGCGGGCGTCGACCAGTACCAGTCCGAGGTCGGCGGTCGAGGCGCCCGTCACCATGTTGCGGGTGTACTGCACGTGCCCCGGGGTGTCGGCGATGATGAACTTGCGGTTGGGTGTGGCGAAGTAGCGGTAGGCAACGTCGATCGTGATGCCTTGTTCGCGCTCTGACCGCAACCCGTCGGTCAGCAGCGCCAGGTCGGTGTAGTCGTAGCCACGCGCGTTCGAGGTGGCTTGGACCGCCGCGAGCTGGTCGGCGAAGATCGACTTGGAGTCGAGCAGCAGCCGCCCGATCAGCGTCGACTTGCCGTCGTCGACGGAGCCAGCAGTCGCGAACCGGAGCAGATCCATCACCATCAGAAGTAACCCTCTCGCTTGCGATCCTCCATAGCGGCTTCGCTGAAGCGATCGTCGCCACGGGTCGCACCGCGCTCTGTCAGCACGGCCACGGAGATCTCGTCGATGATCTCGGGAATTGTGGCCGCCGAGCTCTCTACGCAGCCCGTCAAAGTGAGATCACCCACCGTACGGAAGCGCACCGTGCGCTCTTCGGCCACCTCGCCCGGCCGTAGCGGGTTGAACTCGCTCTCGGTCAGCAGCATGCCGTCGCGGGCGAAGACTCGACGCCGGTGCGAGAAGTAGATGTTGGGTATGAGGATGTTTTCCTGTCCGATGTAGTCCCAGATGTCGAGTTCGGTCCAGTTGGACAGGGGGAAGATGCGCATGTGCTCACCGGCATGGATACGACCGTTGTAGAGAGACCAGAGTTCGGGACGCTGGTTCTTGGGGTCCCACTGCCCGAACTCGTCGCGATGAGAGTAGACCCGCTCTTTGGCGCGTGCCTTCTCTTCATCGCGGCGACCGCCTCCGAATGCGGCAGTGAAGCCCTCCTGCTCGATCGCGTGGAGCAAGGTGCCCGTCTGAAGCCGGTTGCGGCTCGTCTTGCCGTCGTCGACGACCACACCGCTGGCCATCGCCTCTTCGACGGAGGCCACGATCAGCCGCACACCCAACCGGCTCACCCAGCTGTCGCGGCACTCGAGCACCTCTGGGAAGTCGAAGCCCGTGTCCACCTGCAAGACGGGAAAGGGGATCTTGGCGGGGAAGAATGCCTTCTCGGCAAGGCGCATCATCACGATGGAGTCCTTACCACCGCTGAACATCAGTACCGGTTTTTCGAACTCCGCCGCGACCTCACGGAAGATGTGGAGCGACTCCGCCTCCAACTCGTCGAGTTGGCTGAGGCGGTAGTCAGCGTGAACAGTCATGGAAGGCGATGGCTCCTCTTTGAAGAATTAGCGGGTAATACTAGCCAAGATCGCGTGCAGTTAATGACACTTCGGCTCAGCCTGGTTGCGCCACGAACCGAGTTGATTTCCGGTTCGGGGCTGCCAGGTCCAGAGAATCCCGACTCAGAGGGTTGCCCCCAGGGTGGCGCGGTGAATGGACGTCTTGTTTACGCTCTTGCGGGTTAGCGGCTTCGGGGTCCTCGATCTCCTCGACTGTCGGGTCGCCGAACATCGGCAGGCCAACGGTTTTGCGCAGCAGGCCCCACACGAGCGGCACGAGCACCAACGTGACAAGGCCGACGACAGCGGTCAGGACGGGATACGTCTCGTCCTCGCCTGCGCCCAACGGAGCCCAACCAGCCTTGTCGAGCAAGGCGAACCCGGA
This sequence comes from Nocardioidaceae bacterium, assembly GCA_013813125.1. GTDB lineage: Bacteria > Actinomycetota > Actinomycetes > Propionibacteriales > Nocardioidaceae > JACCZJ01. The sequence continues at coordinate 2,915 of JACCSH010000303.1, forward strand.
CATCGTGAGGACGACGATGATTCCCCGTCGGATGAAGGACTGACGCACTCGGGGTGCGATTTTTGCGCCGAGGATGCAGCCCGGGACCGAACCGATGGTCAGCGGTATGACGATCCCCCAATCGAGGCCGTGCAGGGCGATGTTGGAGAGAGCGGCTGCCAGGACCAACGGCACAGCCTGCACCAGATCAGTTCCGACGAGCTTCACCGCCGACAGAGTCGGATAGAGCATCAATAAGGCGATCATGATGACCGAACCTGAGCCGACGGACGTGATGCCGACCAGCAGACCGCCTACCGCACCCACCAGGAGCGTGGGCAGCGGTCGGATGACGGGGTCAGTCGGTCCCTGGTCCCGCCCTGCGACCTTGTGACGCAGCTGGATATAGAGGCGCAGCGCATAACTTGCCGCAGCGAACAGCAGAGCGAAACCGATGCACAGCTTGAGGATGTTGTCGAGATCAGCTTCGGGGGCGAGCCAAGCGACCAGATGTGGCCCGAGGAGGGCAAACGGGATCGAGCCGGCGATCAGCCACCCGGCGAGCCTGAAGTTGGGTGATCCCTCCCGCCAGTGGACCGCGGCGCCTCCGGTCTTGTAGACGGCGGCAGCGGTCAAGTCGGCTGTGACGACCTTGGCGGCGTCACCGACGCCCAAGAAGATGAGCGCCGGCGTCATCAGGGCACCGCCACCCATGCCGGTGATGCCCACCACGATCCCGACGATGAACGCCGCGATCGCGGTCTTGAGTTCGGTGGTTGTGACAATACTGTCGGCGAGCAGCATCTGTGCACCGTCAGGCACGGGAACCTCCGTCGGGGATCAGGGGGAGAGCCAGCCGTCAGCGACGAGGGCGTCGAGCAGTTCACGCAAGCATACTTCTAAAAGTCTACCAGCTGTGTCTATTTTCAAGACATTCGTCGGTTCTTCGTATGGGGAGGAAATGCCGGTGAAGTCAGGAATTTCGCCGGCTCGGGCCCTGGCGTAGAGCCCCTTGCGGTCGCGGCGTTCGCACTCCTCGAGCGGAGTGGACACGTGGACCAGGACAAAGCCCCCGCCCGCCCGTTCCACCATGAATTTCACCTGCTGTCTGGTCGACTCGAACGGTGCGATGGGGGAGCAGATCGCCATACCTCCATGCCGGGAGATCTCGGCTGCGACGTAGCCAATGCGCAGGATGTTGGTTTCCCGGTCCTCACGGCTGAAACCCAACCCCTTCGACAGGTGGTGGCGAACCACGTCACCGTCGAGACTCGTCACGGTGCGGTCTCCCCGCTCGAGGACGTGGTCGACCAGAGCCCTGGCCAGAGTCGACTTGCCCGAACCAGAGAGGCCGGTGAAGAAAACGACGATCCCTTGCTGGTCGCGGGGTGGCAACGCCTGGTCGACGATCGTGGCGATAGGGTCGGGCAGCCGCACGCGGCTGTCCTGCAGTCTGTCGCTTGGCTCGTCCGCAAGCCGCAGGACGCGAGACGCGTAGGCGCTCGCGACGCTGGACAGCAGCCATTCGTTGGGGGAACGCCAGTTGCCGTGGCGGCCGGTCCGCCCGTGGTCA
>JACCSH010000308.1 GCA_013813125.1 Nocardioidaceae bacterium
AGCGGAACCGGGGAGAGAACTCGTTCTGCACACTGGCGAGCCCGTCCGGCCCCAACACCTCGACCGCCACCTCGATCTCCTCGACGTTGGCGTTGGAGATACCGATCGCGCGGATCTTGCCCTCGTCCTGCAGTGTCTTGAAGTGAGCGACAACGTCGCCGTAGACCATCCAACGATCTGGACGGTGCCACTGGTACAGGTCGATGACATCGCGGTCCAGCGCCCGCAAGGACGCCTCGACGGCCTGGCGAAGATACTTCATCGAACCGTCCCGGCCCCAGGACTCCCCAGATCCGCGCGTTATTCCGCCCTTAGTGCCCACGACGACGTGGTCAACCGATGCGCCGTACGAGGCCAGCGCACGGGCCACGATCTTCTCGTTGTGGCCCATCGCGTCCCACGATGGCGCATAGACGTCGGCCGTGTCGATGAAGGTGACGCCTGAGTCGAGAGCGGCGTGGACCGTCGCCACGGCTTGGTCCTCACTTGGCTTCTCGTTGTCGCCTAGGGAGAACGGCATCGCGCCGAGTCCGATCGGGTAGAGGTCAAACGGGCCGAGCCTTCGCGTCTGCATCGTGGGATCCTCCCACCCAGGTAGCGCACACCGACCACGCGGGTGCCGTCGCAAGCGCTGCTGTGGAGTGCACACCAGCTCGCGGATGCCCCTGTGGGGAGCCAGCAGCGAGAGTACGCAGACGTCGGTGCGCCCCCCCCAACTACCAGGCAGCGGTGGCTGGACCTCCTCTTGCCGCGGCTGCAAGACGGGGCTTATGCTCCGGTCACGCACGATGCTCAAATCGTTTTGTCTGAACCCGAGGAGCGCCACAGGACGGGCGTGTGGGAGACCCCCCCGTCCGGTCGTCACCTAGCAGCGCAGAGGAAGCGCATGAGCGACTATCTGCCAACCCCAGGGGACAAGTTCTCCTTCGGTCTCTGGACCGTGGGCTGGCCTGCGCGCGATCCCTTCGGTGCCGCCACCCGGCCACCCCTCGATCCGGTCGAGACCGTGCACCGCCTGGCCGACCTCGGGGCCTACGGGGTCAGCTTCCACGACGACGATCTGGTGCCTTTCGGCTCAGACGATGGCGAGCGCGCTGCAGTTGTCAGCCGGTTCCGAAAGGCGCTCGACGAGACCGGACTCGTCGTGCCCATGGTGACGACCAACCTGTTCACCCACCCGGTCTTCAAGGACGGCGCCTTCACTGCGAACGACCGCGCGGTGCGCCGCTACGCCCTGCGCAAGGTGATGCGGAACCTCGACCTGGCGGCCGAGCTCGGCGCGGAGACGTACGTCTTCTGGGGCGGTCGCGAGGGGTCTGAGGTCGACTCGGCCAAAGACATCCGAGCAGCGCTCGACCGTTTCCGCGAGGGGCTCGACGTGCTGGCCTCCTATGTCATCGACTGCGAGTACGGCATCCGCTTCGCGCTGGAGCCCAAACCCAACGAGCCCCGCGGTGACATCTTGTTGCCGACGGTTGGGCACGCTCTGGCGTTTATCTCCACGCTGGAACACGAGGAGATGGTCGGCCTCAATCCGGAGGTCGGCCACGAGCAGATGTCGAACCTCAACTTCGTGCACGCCGTCGCCCAGACGCTGTGGCACGGGAAGCTGTTCCACATCGACCTCAACGGCCAGCATGGGCCGAAGTTCGACCAGGACCTGGTGTTCGGTCACGGCGACCTGATCAGCGCATTCGGACTCGTCGACCTGCTCGAGCACGGCGGCCCCGACGGAGGGCCGGCGTACGACGGGCCGCGGCACTTCGACTACAAGCCGTTGCGCACCGAGGACATCGACGGCGTGTGGCAGTCCGCCGCCGCCAACATGCGCACCTACCTGCTGTTGAAGGAAAGAGCAGCGGCGTTCCGCTCCGACCCGGAGGTGCAGGAGGCGCTGGCGGCTTCCGGGGTGCCGGACCTGTCCACCCCGACTCTGGCCGAAGGCGAGACCTTCTCCAGCCTGGTCGCCGACAAGACCGCCTACGAGCAGTTCGACGCTGACGGCGCGGCCTCGCGTGGCTGCGGGTTCGGCCGCCTCGACCAGCTGGCCATCGAGCACCTCCTCGGAGCCCGCTGAGCCCTCCGCCGATCACGGCCGCGGTGTGGGCGCTGCCCAAGCCAGCCGCACCGGACCTCAGAACCAGGAAGGACACCGACCACCATGCCGCTCGTTGCGGGCATCGACTCGTCGACCCAGTCGTGCAAGGTCGTCGTACGTGACGCGGACAGCGGGGAGCGGGTCCGCGCGGGATCGGCACCGCACCCCGACGGTACGGAGGTCGATCCCCAGGCGTGGTGGGACGCGATGGAGGAAGCGGTCGCCGAGGCCGGTGAGCTAGACGACGTGGTCGCGCTGTCGGTCGCGGGACAGCAGCACGGGATGGTGTGCCTCGACGATCAGGGCACGGTCATCCGGCCGGCGCTGCTGTGGAACGACACGCGGTCAGCTCAGGCCGCCGACGACCTGATCGAGGAGTTAGGCGGTGGAGAGCAGGGACGCAAAGCCTGGGCAGATGCAGTCGGCTCCGTGCCGGTTGCATCGTTCACGGTGACCAAGCTGCGCTGGCTGGCCGAGCACGAGCCAGAGAACGCCTCCAGGGTTGCCGCCGTCTGCCTGCCGCACGACTGGCTCACGTGGCGCCTGGCCGGGTGTGCTGGGCTTGACGCGCTGGTGACGGACCGCTCGGACGCGAGCGGCACCGGGTACTGGGCGCCCGCCACTGGGGAGTACCGAGCCGATCTGCTCCAGCGCGCCCTCGGACGTGCGGTCGCGGTGCCTCGTGTGGTCGGTCCGGCTGAGGCGGTCGGCCACACGTCTGCCGGAGCAGTGCTTGGGCCTGGCGCCGGCGACAACGCCGCAGCCGCCCTCGGCCTGGGCGCGGAGCCGGGAGCGGTGATTGTCTCGGTTGGCACCTCAGGGGTCGCCTGCGCGGTGGCGAACTCATCCTCGGCCGACGCATCAGGAGCCGTCGCGGGTTTCGCCGACGCCACTGGCCGTCATCTGCTGCTGGTAGCCACGCTCAACGCCGCCCGCGTCCTGGACGCCGCAGCACGGCTGCTGGGCGTCGACCGTGAGGAGCTGTCGAGGCTGGCGCTCGAGACCGAGCCGGGGGCAGGCGGCCTCGTCCTCGTCCCCTACCTCGAGGGGGAGCGGACGCCGAATCGCCCCGACGCGACAGGGGCTTTGCATGGGCTGAGGCTGGCCACCGCGACGCCCGGACACCTGGCTCGCGCCAGCGTCGAAGGGATGCTGTGCGGGCTCGCGGACGGCATTGATGCGATCCGCTCCCAGGGCGCGGCCGTGGAGCGTCTGATCCTGATCGGTGGAGGCGCACGCTCGGAGGCGGTTCGCCGCATTGCGCCGGCTGTGCTCGGGTCGGCGGTGACGGTGCCGCGCGCGGGCGAGTATGTGGCTGACGGCGCGGCGCGGCAGGCCGCCTGGGTTGTGAGCGGAGCCGTCGCTGCCCCGGACTGGCCACTCGTAGGGGCGGAGATGATCGATGCGACCCCGATTCCGGCGGTGCGGAAGCGGTATGCGGGGGTCCGCGACCTGACCGCTCACCGCCCGGCCTGACACTGACCACAAGGTAGGAGGCAGATACCGATGCAAGAACTCGAAGGACGCCGGGCACTGGTCGTTCGCGGCGGCTGGGAGGGCCACTGTCCGGTTGACGCGACGACGGACGTGTTCATCCCCTTCCTACGCGAGCACGGCTATACGGTGGCCGTTCACGATGACCTCGATGTCTACGCGGACGCCGCCGAGCTCGCGCGGACCGACTTGATCCTGCAGTGCTACACCCAAGGCACGGCGACCGACGAGCAGGTGAGTACCCTGTGCGCGGCCGTTACTGCCGGCACCGGCTTCGCCGGCTGGCACGGCGGGATCGTTGACTCGTTCCGCGCCTCGCCCGAGTATTTGCACATGACCGGCGGGCAGTGGGCGGCGCACCTGGCGGTGGCGGTCGTCTCCCAGCCGGAGCTTGTCCAGTGGCGGGCGGCATCGGTGGCAGTCGAGACGGCGAGCGAACGGACGCGAGGGGTCGCCGTCGCCGACCTACTCACCACCGACGACCCGCCAGCACCGAATTGTCAGATCGCCGTCGGAGTTGACGTCGACGCTTTCACGGAACTTTTCTTGCAGCGGATCAGATCGCTGTCATGACGACCGCGCCGCAGGCTGGCCGCGTCGTCGTCGTGGGCTCGGTTAACCGCGACTACGTCTGTCGACTTGCGCGGCTCCCGGCGCCGGGTGCGACCGTTCTCGGCAGCGACGTCATGGTTGCGTCCGGGGGCAAGGGCGGCAACCAGGCGGTCGCCGCCGCACACGCCGGTGCCGACGTCTTTCTGGTGGCGTGCGTCGGCGACGACGAGGACGGACGCGCACTCCTCGCAGATCTCGGCGCCACCGGTGTGCACACGTCTCAGGTGAAGCTGCTCCCCGAGGTGCGCACGGGCGCCGCATTCGTGTTCGTCGCTCCTGACGGAGAGAACTCGATCGTCGTGGCGCCAGGCGCCAATGGCCGGGTCGATCCCAGCGCCGTGACAGCTGCTGTCGCCGCACTGCTCGACGACTCGGGCGTGCTCGTCGTCCAAGCCGAGATTCCCGTCCCCGCCGTGGTTTCTGCAATGCAGGCCGCTTCGGGCCACGGCGGCCGGGCGGTCCTCAACCTGGCGCCGTACTGCGAGCTGCCCGCGCACGCGATCGCGCTGGCCGACCCGCTGGTCGTCAACGAGACCGAGGCCGGTGAGCTGGGAGGTGAGCCGGTCCGAGGCGTGGCCGGCGCGCAGGCCGCCGCGGTGAAGCTGCTGGAGCGGGCCCGTTCGGTCGTGGTGACACTAGGGGCGCAGGGAGCCGTCGTGGCCAGCGCGGGCGAAGTCGCGCACGTCCCGGCCGCCGAGGTGGAGGTCATCGACAGCACCGGTGCCGGGGATGCCTTCACCGGTGCCCTGGCGGCGGCTTTGAGCGCCGGTGAGGACTTGATCTCGGCGGTCCGGTCGGGAGTGGCAGCGGGTACGTACGCGGTCGGAATGCCAGGTGCGCAGCCGTCGTACCCGAAGACGAACAGCGATGTCAGCCCGCCGCCGTCGTCCAGCCAAGAATGACGGACGCAGAATCGCCGGACCCTCTTGAACATCGGTGCGCGCTCCCTGAGCGTCTGGTCTCTCAAATCGTTTTGCATGGGCACGAGCGCCGAAGGGAGCCTGTCGTATGGCGGACGCCGCTAACGAGGCGCCGATGCACCTCCGGGTCGCCATGATCGGGTACGCCTTCATGGGTGCCGCGCACTCGCAGGGTTGGCGTAACGCCTCCCGTTTCTTCGACCTTCCTGCTGTGCCGGAGATGACGCTGCTGTGCGGCCGCACCGAGTCGGCCGCAAGAGATGCCGCCGCGAAGCTCGGCTGGGACGGCTGGATGACCGACTGGCGCGAGGCGGTGGTGCGAGACGATGTCGACGTCGTGGACATCTGCACGCCGGGCGACAGACCGCGGCTCGATCTGTGAGCGGTGGCTGGCCTCGACCACTCGGGCCGACAACTCGGTGGGCCCGCCCGACGAGGGTCTGAGTTCTGTCATCGGCGACTCCGGCGAACGGATATCACTGAAGGCCGCCGTGTCTGCCGACCCGGTTGCGATCATGGGAACCGGTACGCCGCCGCCCATCCCGGCGGGTTGGGGCGGCTGGCGAAGCTTTTCGACTACGGCGCGCGCCTGCCCTACCACGTCCATCCG
>JACCSH010000048.1 GCA_013813125.1 Nocardioidaceae bacterium
GTACGAGACGGTAAGCCGCGTCAGTCATGCGCGCACTGTATCGCCCACCCTGCGCCGGAATCCGGCGGAGATTCACCCCGGTTCGGGACGCCGCTATCCGGCCGAGATTCACCCCGGTTCGGGACGCTGCACATCTGGCGGAGATTCACTGCGGTTCCGTGCGCCGCCAGTTCAACCGCGCGTCCGGCGGAGATTCACCTGCGGTCCGGTCGGCCACCGTCCGGGCATGAGTCACCGCGGTTGAATCCGCCGCGCGAGGTGACACGTGCTCAAACGTGAGCAGGATGCTGTCCGGTCACGAGGAAGACGATCTTGCGCCCCATGGACACGGCATGGTCACCGATTCGCTCGTAATAGCGGCCGAGCAGCGCCATATCGACGGCCGGCTCGACCCCGTCGCTCCACGAGGGGCTGAGCAAGATGCGAAACATGGATTCACGCAGCAGGTCCATGGTGTCGTCGGCTGCCTCGAGCTCACGTGCGGCGTCGACGTCGCGGGAGGCGACGATCTCCGCCGCAGAGGCAATCATTTCGTCAGCGGTCTGTGCCATCTGCTCGATGGTGCCGACCAGACTGGGTGGCACGGCGGACGTGGGGTAGCGAAGCCGGGCCACCTTGGCGACATGCACCGAAAGGTCTCCCATCCGCTCGAGGTCGGCGACCATTCGCAACGAGGCGACCAGCATGCGCAGGTCACCGGCTACCGGACTCTGCCGCGCCAATATGTCGAAGCTGTCGTCCTCTATCCGCTCGCGCGACTCGTCGATGGCCAGGTCACCACTGATGACCTCCTCGGCCAAGGCGGCGTTTGCTGTCAGCAGGGCGGTGGTGGCCTGAGAAAGAGCAGCGCGCACTTCATCAGTCATCTGGACTAATTCGGTCAGGACCGAGTCAAGTTGCTGCCGATACTGATCTCGCATGCCTCTACCGTAGACAGGAGCGGTTAATCGGTGGGGTGTCGGGGTTAACGGAACATGAACAGTCACAGAACCTGTTGGTGGAAGCCAGCTTTCGACTAGTGGCAGGCCCTGTTCCACTGCGTACGATCGAAGTCATGGATCCGTGGGCCGCTTCGATCGTGGGAGCGGTGGTAGGCGCACTCGCCGCCGCGTTTGCGATGCGAGCATGGATCGGCAACCGCCGGGAGCCGCAGGTGGCGGTCGAGCCGGCTCCCCAGTTGCCCGAGGGTGTCGCTTCCGTGCTTTCTGTACTCCCCTCGCCGGCTCTTGTCGTGGGGCCAAAGGACGAGGTCATCCGAGCGAGTGCACCTGCGCAGATGCTCGGCCTGGTCACCGGCAGTCGCGTGGCGGCGGGTGAGCTGCTCGACTTGGTACGCCGGGTTCGCGTCGACGGGCAGATCCGTGAGGAGCAGTTGGCTCTGCGTCGCCGTCGCGGCAGGGTTGTCACTCACGTCACCGCTCGCGCGGCTCCTCTCGGTGGTCAACTCGTCCTGGCTCTCGTCGAGGATCGGACCAGAGAGCGCCAGGTCGACGCCATCCGACGCGACTTCGTGGCCAATGTGAGCCACGAGCTCAAAACGCCGGTGGGTGCGCTCAACCTGTTGGCGGAGGCGGTTGCTGAGGCTTCCGACGACCCAGAGGCCGTTCAACGCTTCTCCGCACGCATGCGGATCGAAAGCGAGCGGTTGACCCGGCTCGTCCAGCAGGTCATCGAGCTTTCCCGCCTGCAAAGTGACGATCCCCTTGAGCAGGCCGACCCTGTCTCCGTCGACACGGTTGTCGAGCGGGCGATCGACCGGGTACGCGTCGATGCTGCGGACAAGCGCATCGGCCTGCAGTTCGCAGGTGCCCACGAATGCCGGGTGATGGGCGATCTGGATCAGCTCGTGGTCGCGCTCGGCAACATCGTCGAGAACGCAATCGCCTACAGCCCTGAAGGCGGTCACGTCACCGTATCCGTGCGCTACGTGGAGTCGCGCGTAGAGATTGCGGTCACGGACAGGGGTGTCGGCATCCCTCACGCCGAAATTGACCGGATCTTCGAGCGCTTCTACCGCGTTGACCCAGCCCGGGCCCGAGCAACCGGAGGGACCGGTCTCGGTCTGTCCATCGTCAAGCATGTACTCGCGACGCATGGTGGTGATGTGCGAGTGTGGAGCGCCGAAGGGCAGGGGTCCACCTTCACGCTGTCCTTGCCGGCATACAACGCTGAGACCCCACGTGCCCGGGCAGAGACCATCGCCGATTCAACCCGGTCGCTCGGCGAGACTCACCATGTCCCTGACACTCAGCCGCAGGAGGCAGTGTGACCCGAGTCCTCGTCGTCGAAGACGAAGAGAGCTACAGCGAGGCGTTGGCCTACATGCTGCGCAAGGAGGGCTTCGAGGTCGCCGTCGCCGGCGACGGCCGAACAGCCCTCGACGAGTTCGCCCGTAAAGGAGCTGACATTGTCTTGCTCGACCTGAAGTTGCCCGGCCTGCACGGCACGGAGGTATGCCGGCAGCTGCGCCAGACCTCGAGTGTTCCCGTGATTGTGGTCAGCGCGAAGGACGCAGAGGTCGACAAGGTGGTGGGCCTCGAGCTCGGCGCCGACGACTACGTGACCAAGCCTTACAGCCCACGCGAGCTGGTCGCCCGCATCCGAGCGGTGCTTCGTCGACGTGCCGAACCGGACCTTTCGCCGGCCACTTTGGAGGTGGGTGGCGTGCGGATGGATGTGGAGCGTCATGTGGTCACGGTCAATGGTTCAGAGGTCCGGCTGCCTCTGAAGGAGTTCGAACTGCTCGAGATTTTCTTGCGCAATGCTGG
>JACCSH010000317.1 GCA_013813125.1 Nocardioidaceae bacterium
TCTTCGTACTGCGGCTCGATCGAGCCTATTTGGGCTCGGTTGGGACCTCAATCTCGCCGTCGATGATCTTCTGCTTGTACTCGTCGATCTGATCGGTGATGTCGTCGATGTTGCCTCCTGACGTCGAGTAGTCGACGCCTCCGGACGCGAGGTCATAGGTAACGAAGCCGGTTGGGGCCTTGCCCTCGTCGAACGCCGTGACGAACTCGATCACGCTGGTGTCGATGCGCTTGAGCATCGACGTGAGGATGTAGGGCTTCTGCTCCTCGTCGACCGTGAGGTACTGGTCGGAGTCGACACCGATCGCCCAGTTTCCCTCGCCGGCCTCCACGACGGCCTCGAACAGACCCAGGCCGGACTTTCCAGCGGCATGGAAGATCACGTCTGCCCCGTTGTCGTACATGCCGGTCGAGGCCGTCTTGCCACCAGCAGGATTCTCGAAGCCATCCACCGGGTCCGCCTGGGACAGGTACTGGACCTGGATCTTGATGTTCGGGTCGACCGCTTCGACGCCTGCGACGTATCCAGCCTCGAACGCTTGGATGAGGGGGCCGTCCACTCCTCCGAGGAAACCGACGTTCTTGGCCTCGCTCTTCAGCGCAGCTGCAACCCCAACGAGGAAAGAGCCCTCGTTGGCGGCAAAGGTCAGGTTCGCAGCGTTCTTCGCCTCGGAATAGCCGTCCACGACGGCGAAGCTGACCTCGGGATACTCCGCCGCGACGACGTCGACCGCAGGCGAATACACGAAGCCGACGGCAATGATCGGGTTGAAGCCGCCATCGGCGAGCAGTCTCAGTCGCTCTTCGCGGTCAGCGTCACTCTCACCGGCGTTTGCTTCGACTTCCTCGCAGGTGCCGTCTACGTCTTCGACAACCTGCGTGAGGCCCGCATAGGCCGAGTCGTTGAAGGACTGGTCACCGACACCACCGACGTCGTACGCAAGGCCAACCTTGGGGCCGTCACCGTCGGCTGTCTCACAAATGCCTTCTTCGGTCGAATCACCGCTGCCTGTGTCTTCCTCGCTGCCGGCGCAACCGGCCAGGGCGAGCATGGCAACCATCGAGGCTGCCGAAATCTTGGTCGTACGACGCAAGAGAACTCCTTCGGCTGTGCGTGCCATGCGAAAGGCGGCACGCGTCGTGTCCGGAGCCTAGTGCAGCGGTGGCGTCGATCGTCCAAAGAGACGGGCGAGATCTGGTCTCGATATCGGTTTGTGACCTAAGCGCGGCGGGTAGCTCAGTGACGAAGCGTAGCTACAGCGAGGCCAGCCATCAGCCGGACGCCGATCGCGATGGCTGACTCGTCGATGTCGAGACTGCCTCGGTGCAGGTCGCCCGCTTCCTCGGCCTCGGGGTCGCGCACCCCCAGGCGTGCCAACGAGCCCGGGTTCTCCGCCAGGATCCAGGCGAAGTCCTCACCGCCGAGGCTCTGCTCGGTGGTAGTGACCGCGTCGGAGCCAAGGATTTCGCGGGCCACGCTCCGCATCAGCTCGGTCGAGTCGCGGTGGTTGACGCACGGCGGCACACTCTTGTGCATCTCGACGTCGACCTCGACCCCGTACGGCGCAGCAAGCTGGCGGACAAGCTCAGGAATGGCAGTGTGGGCGGCGTTCCAGACCCGGTTGTCGAGACACCTGACCGTGCCATCGGCGAAACCACTGTGCGGTATGGCGTTCGCGACGGCGCCTGCGTGCACCTCTCCCCACACCACGCTGAGTCCGGCTCGAGGATCAGCCAGCCGAGACAGGAGTGCAGGCAGCTGGGTGATGACGGTGGCCAGAGCGTGAACCACGTCAACCGTGAGGTGAGGACGTGCCGTGTGCCCACCCGGTCCTCGCATGGCGACGGAGATGCGGTCGGCCCCTGCGGTGATCGGGCCGGAGCGGAAACCAACCTTTCCGACCGCCAGCTTCGGGTCGCAGTGCAGGGCGAAGACGTGCTTGAGGCCAGTGATCTCGCCGTCTGCGAGTACGTCGAGCGAGCCACCCGGGGTGAGCTCCTCCGCAGGCTGGAAGATGAGGCGAACCGAGCGCTCGAGCCATCCTTGCCGGCGCAGCTCAGCGACCACCAGCCCGGCGCCGAGGATGATGGCGGTATGGGCGTCATGGCCACAGGCGTGACAGACGCCGGGCACCTGAGAGCGGTACGACACCGTTTTCGAGTCCCCGATGGGCAGGGCATCGATGTCTCCGCGAAAACCTAGAGTCGGCGCGGCGCCCGACGTACCGATGATGTCGCAGATGACACCGGTGCCCGTCGAGAGCACACGAGACTCCAAACCGGCGGCTTCTAGGCGGTCGATGACCGCCCGGGTGGTGCGATGCTCTTGACGACCCAGTTCGGGGTAGCGATGCAAAGACCGGCGGAAGTCAATGAGCTCAAGCTCAAATGACTTCGTGATCCGATCGATGTTGTCGCACACGGCAGGGTCGAGCATCTCCCAAGTGTCTCATCTGGTCAGGAGGAGTCGTCCGTTGACTTAGCCGGTTTCGCCCGAATTCTGATTTTGCGCGCAGATGGTGGGCGACTGTTCACGCTCCGGATGCGCAGCCGTTCTCAAAAGGCGGTCGGCGGCTGATATATCCCCCAGACCTCGCGGAGCGCGTCGCACACCTCTCCGACTGTCCCGTGGGCAGCCAAGGCCGCCTTGATAGGAGGGAGGACGTTCTCGCTGCCCGCAGCTGCGACTCGAGTCGCATCGAGCTGCCGATCCACCTCGGACGAGTTCCGGGTCGAGCGCAGTCGCACGAGCCGCTCGGCTTGCTGAGCCTCGATGTCGGGGTCGACCTGCAGCGGCTCGTACGGGTCTTCGACGTCGAGCGCAAAACGGTTCACGCCGACAACCGTTCGCTCCCCGCTGTCGATCTCTTGGGCGTTCCGGTATGCCGATTTCTCGATCTCGTTCTTCTGAAACCCCGTCTCGATCGCCGCAACCGCACCCCCGAGGTCCGCAACGGCGGCCATCAGCTCGCGGGCGACCCTCTCGACGTCATCGGTCAACGCTTCAACGGCGTAGGAGCCGGCGAAGGGATCCACCGTCTTGGTCACGTCGGTCTCGTAGGCAAGCACCTGTTGGGTGCGCAGAGCGAGCCGAGCAGCCTTCTCGGTGGGCAAGGCGATGGCTTCGTCGAACGAGTTGGTGTGCAACGACTGAGTTCCGCCGAGCACCGCTGCCAGCGCCTGCAGCGCAACACGGACCAGGTTGACCTCCGGTTGCTGGGCCGTCAACTGCACGCCCGCGGTCTGCGTGTGGAAGCGCAGCATCAGCGACTTGGGGTTCTTGGCTCCGAACTCGTCGCGCATCACCTCAGCCCAGATCCGCCGGGCGGCGCGGAACTTGGCTACCTCTTCGAGCAGAGATGTTCGGGAGACGAAGAAGAACGCGAGGCGTGGAGCGAACTCGTCGACGCCTTGCCCCGACTCGATGGCCGCCCGTACATACTCGATGCCGTTGCTCAGCGTGAAGGCGATCTCCTGGGCTGGAGTCGCTCCCGCCTCAGCCATGTGGTAGCCGGAGATGGAGATGGTGTTCCACCGCGGCATCTCAGCCTGGCAGTACTTGAAGATGTCAGTGGTCAGCCGGAGCGATTGCTTCGGCGGGTAGATGTACGTGCCGCGGGCGATGTACTCCTTCAGCACGTCGTTTTGGGTGGTCCCGGTCAGCTGGTCACCGGAGACACCTTGTTGCTCCCCCACCAACTGGTACAGCAGCATCAGCAGCCCCGCGGGTGCGTTGATCGTCATCGAGGTCGACACGGTGTCGAGGGGGATGCCGCTGAACAGCAGCCGCATGTCCTCGATCGAGTCAATGGCTACCCCGACCTTGCCGACCTCTCCAGAGGCGATCGGGGAGTCGGAGTCGAGACCCATCTGGGTGGGCAGGTCGAAGGCGACCGATAGACCGGTTGTGCCTGCGTTGATGAGCTGGTGGTAACGCCGGTTGCTCTCTGCCGCGGTGCCGAAGCCTGCGTACTGCCGCATCGTCCAGGGCCGTCCGGTGTACATCGACTCGTACACGCCACGGGTGAAGGGATATTCGCCCGGCTGGCCGAGCTTGCTCTCCGGATCCCAGCCCTTGAGGGCGTCGGGCCCGTAGACCGGCTCGAACGGCGTACCCGACTCCGTGGTCTGGCTCATCGCAGCAGCGTACGGGCAAGGTTGGCCTGGCTGTTACACGTCGACCGCGAGGGCGGGCAGGGCGCAGGAGTTCTGGTTCGTCACGGTCCCTCCATTGAGATCGATAGATTGCCCTCGTGGGCAGCCCTCACGACGAACTTGTCGCGCAAGCGGAGAAGTTCCTCAATCCGCACGTCGTGGATGACCGTCTCTTCGGGGACGTGGCGTCCACGCTGGTAACCGTGAGCGGCAACCGATATTCGGGGGTGTGCATCGACACCGGCTCGGGAACTGGCTTCTGTGCCGAACACGCGGCGATCGCAGCCATGGTCACGGCCGGCGAGTACCGCATCGCGAGGATTGTCGCCGTATGGAGAGATGACACAGGTCGCTTGTACGTCTTGCCGCCGTGTGGGCGATGTCGAGAGTTCATCCGTCAGATCGACGCCGCCAACATCGACACCGAAGTCGTGCTTGGCCCGAACAAGTCGGCGAGGCTGGGCGAACTGCTTCCCCTGACTGACTGGCCGGATCCCCTGGCCTGACCACTCCCTGCCCTTCTCTCTGACGCTCTGCCCTTCCGATCCTTGGGACGCACGTGCCCGGTTGCGGGCCTTCACACGTGACCGGCCTGACTGGGTCCTGCTCACGGGGCGCGCTGCAGAGAGGTCGGATGCCGTCGCTCCTGCGAAGATATCCACGTGACTGACCAAGACGATTCCTGGTCCACGCAGTTCCCCAGATTGTTCTGCGAGAGGTACGTCGGCTACGCGGACTGTCGGCTCAGTTTCACGACGGCGCCAGCACCTGATCACCTCGTGTCTCGTCTCCACCTCGTCGCCCTCACAGCCCAAGGCCATGTGGTGGTGTGTAGGAGCGAACATGCCCGATTCTTACCGGGCGGCACACGGGAGCCTGAGGAGACGGTTTCGGCGTTGGCGCGTAGGGAGTTACTCGAGGAGGCCGGCGCCCACATCGTGGGAGACATTCGGCATATCGCCTCCCACGTCGCAGTCAGTCGTCGCGATCAGCCATTCCGGCCGCACTTGTCGCACCCGCGCGCGTATTGGGCGTACGCCCTGGCGCACGTTGACGTCACACAACCGCCGAGCAATCCTCCCGACGGGGAGCAGATCGTAGAAGTGTTGGAGTTGCCGCCACTCGAGGCCGCCGCTTACCTAGACGAACATGACCCCTTGCATGCGGATGTAGTTCGCCTCGCTTCGGCGATGGGCTTGTGCGTTTCTGGATGACGCTGGGACGGTGCGGTTTCAACCGGCTGTTGCAACCGCACGGTAAGAAGTGTCGGTGGCGGCTACTATATTCATACACATGTTCGACACTGATCTGACCGCCCTGGACGTCGGGGCCACCTTGGGTTTCGCGGTCGCTGCGCGGGCGTTGGCTGATCGTGCCGAGACCCGGCTGATCGAGGCCGCAGCCCACTACGGCGACCTGCACGGCCACCTTCCCAACCCTCCCGAGACGGGCGGGCCGCTGCCGGGCATGGAGCGGTTGGTCGAGTTGGGCGGTGTGCCGGCACCCCACCGGTGGCGGAGTTCGCCCCCGCCGAGCTCGGCGCCGAACTGCAGATGTCGCCGTACGCGGCCGCCCGGCTCATCGGTGACGCACTCGACCTTCGGCACCGGCTTCCCCGGTTATGGGCCCGGGTCCTGACCGGCGAGGTGAAACCGTGGATCGGCCGCAAAACCGCCGACACCACCCGCTGCCTGAGCGTCGAGGTCGCCGCCGCCGTGGACGCGAAGATCAGCCCGTGGGCGCACTCACTGAGCTGGGGCCGACTCGACGCCATCGTGCAAGCGGCGGTGATCGAGGCCGACCCCGACGGCGCCGCGACCGCCGCGGAAGCTGCCTCAAGGGACCAAGGGGTGTGGCTCAACCCGTCCAACGATCACGGCATCAAGGACATCCACATCCGCACCGAAGCCCCGAACGCCATCTGGTTCGACGCCGCCATCGACCGCATCGCCGACGACTTGGCCCGGCTCGGTGACGACGCCACCAAGGACGTGCGGCGAGCCCGAGCAGTTGGGGTGCTCGCCCAGCCACAACGAGCCCTCGACCTGTTCACCAAGGCAGCGCTCACCGCAGACCCCACCCCCGACAAGCAACCGGACTCTCCGCCGGAAGGCCCGGCCGAGCCGAACGAAACTGCGACCCGTCTCGCCCTCAACACCGGCACCGGCGTAGACCCCCGGCCGCCGGCGACCCTCTACGTCCACCTCAACCACGACTCCATCACCCGCGACACCACCGGGGTGGCCAGATTCGAAGGCGTCGGACCGATCACCATCGACCAAGCCCGCCGATTCCTCAGCTCCTGCGACGTCACCATCCGCCCCGTCATCGACCTGGCGGGGATGCCACCAGTCGACAGCTACGAGATTCCCGACCGGATGCGCGAAGCAGTCCACCTACGCAACCCCGTCGACGTCTTCCCCCACGCCACCAACACCAGCCGAAAACGCGACCTCGACCACACCGAGAGCCCTACCGACACCCCGACCACGGCGGACCACCCGGCCAAACCCGGCTCGACAACCT
>JACCSH010000320.1 GCA_013813125.1 Nocardioidaceae bacterium
CCCGTGCCGTTCCTTCGCAGCATGGGGATCGCGGGCATGTTGATTCCCCTGGTGAGCGTGGCCGTGGTCCTGACGCTGCTGCCAGCGCTCTTGTCGAGTATCGGACCCCGCGTCGACTTTCCCCGCAACCGCAAGGAAGGCACGGCGTCGCGCGGCTGGTCGGCCTGGGCGCGGCTCATCATGAGGCACCGCTTCGTCGCAGCAGCGGTCGCGGTGGTCCTGCTGGTCCTCCTCATCATCCCGGTGTTCAGTCTCAAGATCGGGCAGTCAGGCGTCGAATCACAAGCGCGAAGCGGCCCCAGGTTCGACGCCTTGCAGACCCTGCGCGAGGGGGGTATCGGAGCCGGAATCCTCACCCCCATCGACGTCCTCGTACCGACAAGCGAAGCGCAGGCAGCAGCCGAGGCGGCGGCGGATGTCGACGGAGTCCAGATGGCTGTCGTTGGCAGCACTCAAGGCGACCTGGCCGTCGTCGACGTCTTGCCGACTGATGTCACGGTCGACAGCTCCGGCACGGATGTAGTAAATGGCGTCCGGACGGCGGTCGAATCGGCCGTCAGCGGCGACGTGGGTGTGACCGGTCTCGGGGCGACCGTGGAGGACTACTTCAATGCGGTGTACGACAAGTTCCCGTACGTACTCGCGCTGATTTCGCTGATCACGTTCCTCCTACTCGTGCGCACCTTCCGGTCGGTGCTTCTGCCCCTCAAGGCCGTGCTCCTCAACCTGATCTCGCTGGCTGCCGTGTTCGGGGCGGTGGTGTACTTCTGGCAGATGGGCAACGGATCCGATGCGATCTTCAGCGTGTCAGAGACCGGCGCCATCACGTTCTGGCTGCCCGTCCTCATCTTCGCCTTCCTCTTCGGGTTGTCGATGGACTACGAGGTCTTCATCCTGGCGCGGATGCGAGAGGAGTACGACCGCACGGGTGACACCGCCACGGCGGTCATCACAGGAATCGGTCGAACGGGGCGACTCGTCACTTCTGCTGCATTGATCCTCTTTTTCGCCTTCGCGGCTCTCGCGTCCTCGCCTGGCACTGACATTAAGGTGCTCGGGACCGCCCTCGGGGTGGGAATCCTCATTGACGCGACGATCGTGCGGGCGTTACTGGTGCCCGCACTTGTCGGCATGTTCGGCAGATGGAACTGGTGGCTGCCGGACTGGCTCGCGCGCATCCTGCGTGTGGAGCCCTCACCACTTGCGCCTCGCAGGCCGGCGACTGAGGATGCGCCAGCCGAGAGGGTGTCCGCCGGCGCCAAGTGAGTTCCGAACGGATCGGGTCACCTCCCATGATCAACTTCATGGCTGATGAGACGAGCCCGCTTTCGCCGAACGTCCGGTTTGACCTAAAGAGCTTGCTGGATCGTCGTCGAGCCGAGCGGAGTTTGGAGAAAATCGGCATACGCTCGAGCTGGCTGAAGCCAGGTGGCCACGCTGTCCCCACCGGCTTCGAACGGCGTGACCGCGATATCGACTGAGCCCCGGCGCAGCTCCCGAGTCCAGGTACCGGTCACTTGGCCACATCTCACAGCCGTCTGCTTGAACATCCCGTTGCCGCCCGGCACGATCCGGCCGGCGTGTTCGCTCGCCAGCACGTCGGTGCGGTCTCTGTAACCGAGCAGGTACTCGTCGAAACCGGGCAACAGGAACGCGGCAGCCGAGGGAGGGCTGTGATCGGGGTACCCGTCGCTGCCCAGCCAGCATTCACGGCCAACAGCAGCCATCGCGGTCAGGCCTGGTTTTGCTCCCTCGAGGCCCGCCTTTGCATCGCTCACTGTGAGGCCCGCCCACCACCCGAAGTCATGGACGGTGGCGGGGCCGTGGCTGGTGAAATAGCGCAACGCCAGTTCGACGATGGCCTCCTCCCGGGCCAACTTGCCGGACGCGGGCACCCACTCGTCCAACAAGACGAAGGTCTGCTGCCTGCCTTCCATCGGGCCAAGGCAGATGACCCCGGACAGTGCTAGCCGCACCAGAATGTGATAGCCGCGCTGACCGGTAGTGCTGATGCCCGCTTCCTCCAGCAACGCCATCAGTCGAGCACGAGGCAGCTGCTTTTCGCCGCGCAGCGCTCGCTCGATCACCTGCTGACACTGCTCGAGAATCGACTCGTCGAGCTCCAGCTGCTCGAGCCTGCGCGAGCCCTTGCCCGCCATGCGGGCAGCGGAAAGTTCCAGCATCCAGCGGGCATCCTGAGCGGCAACGAAGTGCAAAGTCCCGCGCATCGGCCATGTTCTGACGATTTCGCCCGCGTCGATGGCTTCCTCGACGTGAGTAACAGTCCCCTCCCGCATCCGTATGCCGATCGCCCACAGAGCCTGTCGGTAATCCTGCGCCTGGACTGCCCCCATCCACCGCACCACTTCGGCCGCGGTTTCGAAGCCGGCACCGGCTATACGTTGGCGCTGCAGCCTGGCGTGTGCGATTTCCGAAGCTGACACCCGGTGGCGCTCCTCCCTCGACGTGTGTGGGTTGCGACCGCTCAGCCGACTCGGCGGCCCGCGGCAAAGACAGACGAGACGAGCGGCACACCTGGCCGATAAGCCAGATGAATGTACGACGGCGCCGCCAACACCGTGAAGTCGGCTGACGCGCCGACGCCGAGATGCCCGACATCATCGCGGCGCAGAGCCGCGGCACCACCTGCGGTCGCCGCCCAGAGCGCCTCGGCCGGTGACATCCGCATCTCGCGAACGGCGAGCGCGATGCACAGCGGCATCGACGACGAGTAGCTGGAGCCTGGGTTGCAGTCGCTCGCCAACGCCACTGTGACCCCGGCTGCGAGCAAGCGGCGTGCTTCGGGGTACGGCGAGCGCGTCGAGAACTCGACCGCGGGCAACAAGGTCGCGACGACACTGGAGCTGCTCAGGCTGTCGATGTCGGTTGACGAAAGGTGGGTGCAATGGTCAGCGGATGCGGCTCCCACCTCGCAGGCAACCTGCACTCCTGGGCCAGGCCCCAGTTGGTTGGCGTGCACCCGGGGTTGTAAGCCAGCTGCCATGCCCGCGAGAAGAATGGCTCGCGCCTGGTCTGCATCAAACGCGCCCGCTTCGCAGAAGACATCGACCCACCGGGCGTAGGGTGCCGCGGCCTCGAGCATGGCTCCGGTCACCAGCTCCACATAGCCCGATGCGTCGTCCGCATACTCGGGCGGGACGACATGTGCTCCGAGGAACGTCGTCTCATCGGTGAACTGACGGGCGATGGCCAGACTGCGTGACTCGTCGAGGACGCTCAGGCCATAGCCACTCTTGATCTCCACCGTCGTGGTGCCTTGACGGGTCATCTCGTCGACCAGGCGGGCCACATTGGCGCTCAGCTCCTCGTCAGCGGCGGCTCGGGTGGCACCGACCGTCGTACGGATGCCGCCGGCGGAGTAGGGGCGACCTTGCATGCGCGCGGCGAACTCCGCTGCCCGGTCGCCGGCGAAGACCAGATGTGAGTGGCTGTCGACGAAGCCCGGGATGACGGCCGCCCCACCCACGTCGAGTGTCTCGTCAGCCGCCGGAGCCGAGGTCGCCTCCCCCACCCAGACCACCCGGCCCTCCTCGACCATCAGGGCCGCGCCGTGGAGCAGACCGAGCTCGGACTCGTCGCCGGACGACGGGTCGTTGGTGGTCAACTCCCCGATGTTCGTGACCAGCACAGCCGTCATGTCGCTTTCTCAGTTCGTCAAGGACGCGATGGCCGCGTCGAGCGAGCGACCGACCGCGTCGTGGTCGCGTTCGAGAGTCCTCCCGCTGGCCACGACGCTGGTGATGTCGGCGGCAGTGGCCGCGAAGACGATTGTCTCCTCGCTTCGCCCGGTGCCCGCGGTTCGAGGAGTCGAGGTGTCGATCGTGACGAGGTCGGCCCACTGACCGGGAGCGATGCAGCCCGCGTCAGCAAACCCTAACGACTCGTGCCCTGTCTGCGTCGCGGCCGTCAGTAACTCGTCCGCGCGCCAGTGCCCGCGCTGCTGTGAGGCGAGACGGGAGTCGAGCTCGACCGCCCGCATCTCCTCGTGCATGTCGATCACAGCCTGGCTGTCCGAGCCCAAGGTGAGCCGCGCTCCGGCGGAGGACAGGGCACGCGACGGCCCGATGCCGTCGGCGAGGTCGCGTTCCGTGGTGGGACAGAAGGCCACGTAAGCGGAAGACTTCCCCAGCAGGGCGATGTCAGAGTTCGTCAAGTGAGTGGCGTGTACGGCGGTCAGCCTGTCGCCCAACACCCCTTCCTCCGCCAACAACTCCGTGGGGGTGCAGCCGTAGTGGCGGCCGCATTCCTCGTTCTCGGCCACTTGCTCAGAAAGGTGGATGTGCAGGGGCCGGTCCGGCAGGGCGTTGGCCACCGGGGCCAAGAACTCGCGTGGCACTGCCCGCACCGAGTGGATGGCACTTGCCACCACCACCTCGTTGTCGCCGTCGTCGATGGTGGCCGCTAGGCCCCAGACACGCTCCGCCCAGGTGTCAGCGT
This sequence comes from Nocardioidaceae bacterium, assembly GCA_013813125.1. Classification (GTDB taxonomy): domain Bacteria; phylum Actinomycetota; class Actinomycetes; order Propionibacteriales; family Nocardioidaceae; genus JACCZJ01. Next base: position 4,459 of record JACCSH010000320.1, read on the forward strand.
CGCCATCACTGAAGCGCAGCTGAACTCCCTCAGGGCGCTTACCTGACCCCGAGGAGAGGTAGCAGGTGTCAAGGAGGGCGATGCGCAGGCCGGCATCGCGTGCTGCCTGGACCAGCACAACCCCCATTTCATTAGGGTCCTGATAGCGGGTCCCGTTTCGGTTGTGATGCACGTAGTGGAACTCGCCAACTGCGGTGATCCCTGCCAGGGCCATCTCTTTGTAGGTCGCGAAGGCAAGCGCGTAGTAGGAGTCAGGGTCGAGGCGCGCGGCAACGTCGTACATCGTCTCCCGCCACGTC
>JACCSH010000326.1 GCA_013813125.1 Nocardioidaceae bacterium
GCGATCGAACGCCGACTTGCCGGGTTCGAGTGCGAGGTGACGTTGGTCGGCCGTAGCGCCCGAGACGATGTGCGGGGTATGGCGGAGCTGCCGCGGCTGCTTCCGTCCGCAGACATCGTGGCGCTGATCCTGCCGCTCACGAGCCAGACCCGGGGTCTGGTTGATCGTGGCTTCTTGGCGCAGCTGGCGGACGGGGCGCTACTGGTCAATGTGGCGCGCGGGCCGATTGTTGTCACCGCTGACCTTCTTCGAGAGCTCCAGACCGGGAGACTGCGCGCTGCCCTGGACGTGACCGATCCAGAGCCCCTTCCCCCGGGCCATCCGTTGTGGACCGCTCCTGGGGTCGTTGTGACCCCTCATGTCGGCGGGGCAGCGGCTTCGCTCTGGCCGCGGGCGCATTCGCTGGTGCGCGAACAGCTGCGAAGGCTCTCCGTCGGCGTCGGACTACTGAACGTGGTGACCTTCACTCCATAGAATTTAGCGCTCTGCCTTAACTCCGGTAGAATAAGGCAGAAACCTAAACTGGGAGCGAGCAATGTACGTCATGACACTGGACCAGCGCGGCAGTAGCCGGGGCGAGGACATCGTGCCGAGTACTCTCCGGCGGCTCAACGAGCTGAGCCGGAGAGACGGTCTGGTGCTGAGGTTCGAGCGCACGGCGGGAGATGAGATGCAGGGCACGCTGAGCTCTCCGCAGGCAGTGGTAGGGGTCGTGACAGCGACGCTTCGAGCCGACTCCTGGAGAATCGGGATCGGTGTCGGCGAGGTGACGATGCCCCTGCCGCGCTCGACCAGAGCCGCTCGCGGAACCGCCTATGTCGCCGCTCGGGCTGCCATCGAGGCAGCGCGAACGTCGCCGCAGCATCTCAGTGTTGTCGGAGCCCCCGGATACGGTGGCCTCGACATGGTGTCCTTCGACCGAGCTATCACAAATGCCGAGTCAGCCCTGTGGCTGCTGACCAGTTTGCTGCGCCGTCGTACTCCTGACGGGTGGCAGGTCGTCGACCTGGTCAACACGGGCATGAGCCAACGAGAGGCGGCCGAACAGCTCGAGATAAGCGCCTCCGCTGTCAGCCAGCGTCTGCGACGTGCCGGATTCCTCGAGGAACAGCGCGGACGCGACCTCGCCTCCAGCCTGCTTGCCCTGGGTGAGACAGCATGAGCGCTGCTGCGTTGACGAGTGAGGCCCTCGTCGACGCAGTCACCATCGCAGTCTTGGGAGTCGTGGCTATCGGCGGCGGAGGTCCGCTCACTGTCGCGGTGTTTCGATTCGTCGACCGAGGAGCGGTCCAAGCCCACCCTGACGAATCGATAGAGGCAGCAGGTCAACTGCTGCGTGGCGGCGCCTGGATCGGCTGCCTCGAGCGTGGTGCAGCCTTTGCAACGCTCGTCGCCGGCTGGCCAGAGGGATTGGCGCTGATCGTCGCTCTCAAGGGTCTGGGTCGGTATGCCGAGCTGCGCCAAGTCGATTCTGGTGCGGCCGAGCGATTCATCATCGGTAGCTTGGTGAGCGTCTTGTTCGCGTGTGCCTGTGCAGGTCTGGCGCTGCTGATTGTAGGTGATGTGCACTAGAGGCGAGACGGACCAAGGGCGGGGATACGACGTCCTGTTTGGTCAGAGAAGGCAGGCAGATGACTGAGCCGCAGCGCGGGGGCTGACCGCTGATGTCGCGCGCCGAGGTTGAGCCGTAGGGTTTGCCCATGGTCGATATCAAGCCACGCAGTCGCGTTGTCACCGATGGTTTGGAGGCGACCGCATCACGCGGCATGCTCCGCGGCGTCGGCATGTCCGACGCGGACTTTCCCAAACCACAGATCGGCGTGGCGTCGTCGTGGAACGAGATCACCCCGTGCAACTTGTCGCTCGACCGGCTGGCTGAAGCGGTCAAATCAGGAGTTCACGCAGGTGGGGGCTACCCCCTCCAGTTCGGCACCATCTCGGTCTCCGACGGCATCTCCATGGGCCACGACGGCATGCACTTCTCACTGGTCTCTCGAGAAGTGATCGCAGACTCCGTCGAAACCGTGATGATGGCCGAGCGGCTCGACGGCTCGGTCTTGCTCGCCGGCTGCGACAAGAGCCTGCCCGGCATGCTGATGGCCGCGGCCCGACTCGATCTGGCCAGTGTCTTCTTGTACGCCGGCTCGATTCTGCCCGGCAAGGTAGACGGCTTGGACGTGACGATCATCGACGCCTTCGAGGCCGTCGGCGCCTGTTTGGCTGGACTCATCAGCCGCGAGCAGGTAACCCAGGTCGAAAAGGCCATCTGCCCTGGCGAAGGAGCCTGTGGGGGCATGTACACCGCCAACACGATGGCGTCTGTCGCCGAAGCTATCGGGATGTCCCTGCCCGGTTCGGCCGCCCCGCCAGCAGTTGACCGACGTCGCGACGTCTTCGCGCACCGCTCGGGTGAGGCAGTCGTCGAGATGCTGAGGCAGGGCATCACCGCCCGCCACATCATGACCAAAGAGGCTTTCGAGAACGCCATCGCCGTCGTCATGGCGCTCGGCGGCTCCACGAACGCCGTACTGCACCTGCTGGCTATCGCGCACGAGGCTGAGGTCGACCTCAGCCTCGACGACTTCAACCGCGTCGGCGACAGCGTTCCTCATCTGGGGGACCTCAAGCCGTTCGGCCGGTATGTCATGCCCGATCTGGATCGGGTCGGCGGCATCCCCGTAGTGATGAAGGCCTTGCTGGACGCCGGGCTGATGCACGGCGACTGCCTCACCGTCACCGGCAAGACCGTCGCCGAGAACCTCGCGAGCATCGAGCCCCCCGATGTCGACGGAAACATCATCCGCGAACTCAGCAAGCCCATCCACAAGACTGGGGGTCTGACCATCCTGCGCGGTTCACTCGCCCCGGAGGGCGCCGTCGTCAAATCGGCTGGGTTCGACGACGACGTCTTCGAAGGAACCGCACGGGTGTTCGACGGCGAGCGGGCAGCGCTCGACGCTTTGGCGGCCGGAGAGATCGTGACCGGCGATGTGGTGGTGATTCGCTACGAAGGGCCCAAGGGTGGCCCCGGCATGCGCGAGATGCTCGCCATCACCGGCGCGATCAAAGGGGCCGGCCTCGGCAAGGATGTGATGTTGCTGACCGACGGTCGGTTCTCTGGAGGCACCACCGGCCTCTGTGTCGGGCACGTCGCCCCCGAGGCGGTCGACGCCGGACCCATCGCGTTCGTCCGTGACGGTGACCGCATCCGATTCG
>JACCSH010000035.1 GCA_013813125.1 Nocardioidaceae bacterium
TGGGACTGGTCCGGCCTTGACGCTTGGTGTCATCGCAGCACTCTTCGGCCTGACGTTGGCCGCCGACCTCGCCAGCGGCGCCCACCTGGCTCTGAGCCTCATGTTGCTCGGCGGAGGAAGCGGCGCCTTGCTCGCCGGGTCCATGTGCATGGCGACGGAGCTGCCCCGTCCCTTGGCACGCCTGGCTCTGCTGGCGTGGAGCCTGCCGGTGGCCGGCTCCTGGCCGGTAATCGCCTGGTTCTCGCGGCATTCCAGCGCTCTTGACGAGGCAGCGGTCACCGTGCACCCCAGTTGGTGGCTGGTTTCCGCGGCCGCAGCGACGATCGCGCTCTGGAGCATCCTGAACATGCTCGTCGATCCCCACCGGCTGAGCCCGGCCACAAGCGCGCCCTGGCAGGATGCCTGGTCGGTGCTCGCCTTGGCGTGCAGCCTTGCGCTCCTGATGGTGATGCTCCTCGGGTTCGACTCCGGCATCGGCGCGACGTGGCTACGACCCGTGGTCCTGGTCACCTCCGGGCTGGTAGCTGCCGGGTGGGGCTGGACCGCCAGGTTGGTCCCCGGAGCCAAGGCCCGGTTGTCGTTCGTTGGCGTGGTGGTTCCTGCGACCACTCTGCCCTCGCTTCCGCAACTGTTGGTGGTGGCGGCCGATGCTGGGGAGAAGCGCGTTGGATGGGAATGGCTTCTCATTCTGACGGCTTTTGCGATCGCCGGCGGCGGGTTGGGATGGCGCATCGGGGCGACCCAGACCATCCCCTACGGGCTCGTGGTCTATGCCCTCGCATCGGCGGGTGCCTGGATCATGCCCGGTCAGCCCTGGCTGATGACCTGCGTGGCTGTGCCGCTTGTCGCGGCAGGGGCGGCCGTGCTGGTGGCGAGCTTGCACGGCTGCAGCGAGAGTCGCGCAGGCCTATGCTTTGTGGGATTCGCCGTCATCGCAGCAATCCATCTTGGTTCGGTTTTCTCCTTGCCGTTCACCTGGTCCGTCAGTGGCGATCTGGCCCAGCTGAGCACGTCGGTCGACGAGGTGCGTGCGATGGGGCGGGTGCTATTCGGACTGACGTTCAGCGCCTCGGTGCTGGCAGCGGCGTACACCTGGATCCTCAGCCGACGCACCCGTTCACTTCTTCGCCGGTAGCCACACCGGCTTGGTCTCTGGCCGCAAGGATCGCTACGTTCGCGCCATGACGGTTCTCATCACCGGCGGCGCCGGCTATCTGGGCAGTGTCACCGCCAAGGCGTTGGAGTCGGCGGGTCACACCCCCGTCATCGTCGACTCGCTGATCAACGGACGCCGGGAGTTTGCGCAGAGGCGTGCCTTCTACCACGGTGACATCGCGGACAGGGCGCTCATCACGCGGATAGTCGAAGAACACGCCGACATCGAGTGCACGATCCACATGGCCGCTCGCATCGTCGTGCCCGAGTCGGTCGAGCGGCCGTACGAGTACTACCGCGACAACGTCACCAAGTCGTTGGAGCTGTTCGACCAGCTGTGCTCGCTGGGCAGGCCCCGGGTTGTCTTCTCGTCGTCAGGTTCGTTGTACGCCGTGGCTCCCGACTTCGAGGTGACTGAGTCGTCGCCCCTGGCGCCTACCTCGCCGTACGCGCGAACCAAGATGATGATGGAGATGGTCCTTCATGACATGAGCGCGAGCACCGATCTGCGCACCGTCATCTTGCGCTACTTCAACCCGATCGGCAGCGACCCCGATCTCGAAAGCGGAATCTATGACCGAGAGCCGTCTCACGTGATCGGGCAGCTCGTGTTGGCGGCGACCGGCGTAAAAGACGCGTTCACGATCACCGGCACCGAGCACCCCACCCGGGACGGCACCGGGATCCGTGACTACATCCACGCGTGGGACTTGGCCCGGGCCCATGTCGCCGCAGTCGAGAGGTTCGACACCGCGCTCGACTCTCTGGCTGCGCGCAGTGCCGTCGTCAACGTCGGAACTGGAGCCGGCACAACCGTGCGGGAGCTGCTGGCGGCCTTTGAGAAGGTGTACGGCGGCTCGGTCCCGATCAACCACGCACCGCCTCGGCCGGGTGACGCCGTCGGGGCGTTCGCCAACGTCGACCGGGCCTGCGAAGTGCTGGGGTGGACGAGCGAGCTGTCGCTCGAGGACGGCATCGCCTCCGCCCTGGCATGGGGTCGCAAGCGGCAGGAGGTTCTCGGCTACCCCTGAGCGTGGCGGGAGAGCTCGGTGCTGGCAGCGGCGTTCGCGTGGATCCTCAGCAGCCGCACGTCAGGCTCCGCTCCGCCTCCAGCCGCCGCTGGATAGGGCAGAGACACCCTGTGCAACGCGCGTGTTACTCCTGAGACTGTTGAGGCTCTTGCCGTAGCCTCGCGGTATGGCGACCCGAACGTCTTCCTCGTCGCGGTCGCGGGGCTCGACGAGCTCGCGATCCGGCAAGTCCGGCAGCCAGACCCGGCGCACCTCGTCGACGAGCAAGGCCAAGCCCAGGAGCGGCAGCTCTCGGGCCAAGACGTCGTCGCGGCGCAGCCGGAGGCCTGGCAGGTTTGCCATCCTTGCAGGCGCTCTTGGGCGCGGCACCAAAGCGTTCTGGCTGGGCATCGCGCACCTGCTTGGGGCGATTGTCCGCCGCATCGGTACGACGGCCCGCGGACTCGAGCCGGAACAGCGAAAGGACGGGCTAGGACTGGCCCTGATCGGTCTTGCGATCATCGTCGGTGCCGCCGTGTGGTGGCGACTCGACAACCCGGTCACCGAGGCGGTGCGAGCGTTGGTCGAAGGCGCTGTCGGCATCGCGGCATGGGGTATGCCGTTGCTGTTGTTGGTTTGCGCCTGGCTCGCCATGCGCAAACCACGGCTGGAAGGCCCGAGCGGACGCCCGCTGATCGGGTGGGCCGCCACCTCACTTGGCGCGCTGGGCCTCATCCACATCCAGCATGGCTTGCCTCGCCCCAGCCCGTCAGACGGCGGCATCGACGCAATGCGAGAAGCGGGCGGGGCGATCGGCTATGTCAGCTCGGCCCTCATCAGCGATCTTTTTCGCAGCACGGCGATCGCGATCCCGCTGCTGGTGCTGCTGACCATATTTGGGCTGCTCGTTGTGACGGCGACTCCGGTCTACCAGATTCCCAGCCGGGTGCGGGGCATCGTCGATCAGCTGCTGGGTCGCACGCCCTCCGCCGTACCTGCTGAGAGCACAGACGAGTGGACTTCCCTGGAACCGCTGACCCGAACCCGTCCACGTCGACGCGTGTCGACCATGACAGGCGACGAAACAGATGAGATCGAACCCGTCGATGGCCAGGCGTTGGAGAGCCGCGAGTTCGCCCGACGTGACGGCACGGGCGGGTCGGCGTCTGGAGCGGGTTCGAGTGACGACACTCCGCTCGAACCACCGCCACACACGCCGCTCCCGCAGCGCGTCGAGCAGCTCAGCCTGTCAGGCGACATCACCTACACGCTTCCCGAGAACGGGGTCCTCAAGCCGGGCAGCGCCCACAAGGCACGGTCCGCAGCCTCCGACGCGATCGTCGACCGGCTGACGGAGGTGCTCGACCAGTTCGAGATCGACGCACAGATCACCGGCTACACGCGTGGCCCGACGGTCACGCGCTATGAGGTAGAACTCGGCCCGGCCGTCAAGGTCGAGAAGGTCACGGCACTCAGCAAGAACATCGCGTACGCCGTCGCCAGCGCCGACGTGCGGATCTTGTCGCCCATTCCAGGCAAGTCGGCGATCGGGGTCGAGATCCCCAACGTCGATGCGGAGATCGTGTCGCTCGGAGACGTGTTGCGAGCGCCGAGGGCGCGGAGCGACTCGCACCCGATGGTGGTCGCGCTTGGCAAGGACGTCGAGGGCGGCTTCGTCGCCGCCAACCTCGCAAAGATGCCGCACCTGCTGGTCGCGGGCGCCACCGGCTCGGGCAAGTCGAGCTTCATCAACTCGATGATCTGCTCGGTGCTCATGCGCGCCACACCTGACGAGGTGCGCATGATCCTGGTCGACCCCAAGCGGGTCGAGCTGACCCACTACGAAGGCATCCCGCACCTGATCACCCGCATCATCACGAACCCCAAGAAGGCGTCCGAGGCGTTGCAGTGGGTAGTGCGCGAGATGGACCAGCGGTACGACGACCTGGCCAACTTCGGGTTTCGCCACGTGGACGACTTCAATAAGGCCGTGCGGTCGGGGGCCGTGAAGGTGCCGGTTGGCAGCGAGCGTGTGCTGGCGCCGTACCCCTATCTGCTGGTCGTCGTCGACGAGCTCGCCGACCTCATGATGGTCTCGCCGCGCGACGTCGAAGACGCCATCGTGCGCATCACGCAGCTCGCCCGGGCCGCTGGCATCCACCTCGTGCTCGCCACTCAGCGGCCGTCCGTCGACGTGGTGACGGGCCTGATCAAAGCCAACGTCCCAAGCCGGCTCGCGTTCGCGACATCGTCGCTTGCTGACTCTCGGGTCATCCTCGACCAACCGGGCGCCGAAAAGCTGGTCGGTAAGGGTGATGGCCTCTTCCTTCCCATGGGTGCCAGCAAGCCGGCCCGAGTGCAGGGCGCGTGGGTCACCGAGGCCGAGATCAAGAAGGTGGTCGACCACTGCAAGCAGCAGCTCGAGCCGACCTACCGCGACGATGTCACGGCACCCCAGCAGACCCGACGTGAACTCGACGACGACATCGGTGACGACCTCGACCTGGTCTGCCAGGCGGTCGAGCTGGTGGTCTCCACGCAGTTCGGTTCGACGTCGATGCTGCAGCGCAAGCTGCGTGTCGGTTTCGCCAAGGCCGGCCGCCTGATGGACATCCTCGAAAGCCGCGGCATCGTCGGCCCCTCGGAGGGTTCGAAGGCTCGCGATGTGCTGATCAAACCCGACGACCTCGACGACGTGATCGCAACCTTGCAGGGGGAATGATGGAGCTGGTCGTGCGCCGGCGTACCGGGCTGCTGGCGGTGGTCACGTTGCTGGCGGTGGCGCTGTCAGCTTTGTATCTCTGGCGGTTCGACCAGACGCACGACAGGCTCGCCCTCCTCGTCGGTCTCGCCATGGGCCCCATCGCCGCCATCCACGCCGCCGCGTGGTTCGCTGCGCGCAAGCCGCTGCTGGTCGCCGACGACACCGGCCTCATGGTCCGCGTCGGCGGCGAGTGGGCGGGTGTCCCGTGGCGGTCGGTCGAACGGGTCGAGGTTCGACACCCCAGCGGGCTGAGCGATGGGCACGTGCGTGTGGTCCCTTCGCACGAGGTGCGGGCATCGCGGACGACCGGCTGGCGAGCGCGCCTGGCCGCCGTGATCTCTGAGCGCGAAGACAACGCATATGTCGTGCCCTTCGGGATCATCACCAAAGCCTCCGAGACCGACCTCGTAACCGCGTTGAAGCGGCTGGCCGCCGGTCGGGCCGAGGTCAACGTGCGCGCCGAGATCGACGTACCGCAGGAAGGGGAGGCTGAACCGAAGCCCGCAGTGGCCTTGACCAAACGGCTCGAGGCCCGGCGAACCGCTGCGCCCGCGCCTGCCGAAGAGCACGAAGCTGTGCTCACGTCACCGGCACCCGCAGGTGAGGCGCACAACCCACCGCGGCCGAGGCGCCGCCTACAGACTGTAGCGCGGGCAACGCCTCTGGCCACCCCGTTGACCTCCGTCGTGTCGGCTCTGGTGTCTCGACCTGCGGCGCGCCGCGAGGAGGTGATCGCCGGCCGTACTCCTCCTGACACCGATGGTGCACTTGCGCTTTCGCTGGACAGCCGGTCGCAGGCTGACAGCACGACGCTGCCTGAGATCCGCGAGCTCCGTCGTTCGTCGCCCGAGTCACGACCAGAGGCCGACTCCGCGCACGGGAACGTGGCGCTGATCATCGACGCGACCACCGATCTTTCTGCTCGCGCGATGCAGAGGGTACGGCGGCCCGCTCCGGCGGTTGACCCTCGACCAGTTCCTGCCGCCACCCAGGTGGCAGATGAGCAATCGGCTGACCTGATGATCGGCGGTGAGATAGCCGAGGCGCGGCAGCGGCTCAGGCTGAGCATCGATGAACTAGCTGATCGAACTCGGATCAGGCCCTACGTGATCGAGTCGATCGAGGCTGACAATTTCGGGCCGTGTGGCGGCGACTTCTATGCGCGCGGGCACTTGCGGATGCTCGCCAGAGTGCTAGGTCTCGATGGTGACCCGCTGGTGGCG
>JACCSH010000041.1 GCA_013813125.1 Nocardioidaceae bacterium
ACGAATTCGACCGTGAACTGCGATCGTGCCACTGCCGCCCACTGTGAGCTGATGTCTTCGACCTCCACCTGCATCATGAAGCGCATGCTCTGCAGCCAGGCGACGAGAGGGACCGCTGCATGGGGCTCGACATGCAGCCAGAGGGCTTCGCCGTCGTCGTAGCCGCTGATGGCATGCTCGACGTGGCCGTGCGGTGAAAGCACCAGCGTGGTGATCGGGTGGTGGGGCTGCAACGCCAGGAGGTGCTGGGTGGTCAGCGAGTGAAGCCAGGTCAGCCGATCGGGTCCGCTGACTCTGACGACGCCGCGATGGGACAGGTCGACGAGACCCTCACCAGCTAGGAGCACCTTCTGCTCCCGGAAGGGATCGCCGTAGTGGGCTGCGACTCCTGCGTCTATGCCGTCCGCCTCAACGGCACCGGGCAGTGCGAGAAGAGGACTAGCCCAGCTCATCGAGCGCATGCCTGGCATGAACCGAACACCGTGAGGTGACTGACGTCGGCGACGAACCCGTGGGTCTCGACGAGTGCCTGCACCATCAGGTCGACCGTCGGTGGGGACGCCTCGCTGATCTTGCCGCAGTCTCGGCAGACCAGGTGTACATGCTCAGGAGCATCCGCTGCATGGTAGGTGGGGGCGCCGTGGTTGAGATGGGCATGTTTGATCAGACCGACCTCCTCGAGCACCTCGAGCGTGCGATAGACCGTGGAGATGTTCACGGCTGCTGAGCGTTCCCGGACCCAGGCATGAGCCTCTTCGGGGGTCGCGTGTTCGAGCGTCCTGACCGCATCGAGAACCAGCTGACGTTGAGGGGTCAACCGATAGCCGCGCGCGCGTAGCTCGTCGTCCAGCTTCACGCTGTCAGTGTAGGTGTCTGCTAGTCGCAGCGGCGCTCACGCAGCCCGGCGCAGCCGGGCCCAGAGGTGTGACTGCAGGGGTTGACCCACCGCTGCCATGTCGAAGGTCCACAGCAGGTCGCCTTCAACCAGGCCGTAGAGCCGTTGGCCGCCCGTATATTCCTTCGCGGTCTCGGTGCGGGCGACCATATCCGTCGTCAGCTCGATCTTGGCTCCGTCCACCCGGCCGTAGTAGATCTCGGAGTAGCCGGTCGGGTGGGTCAAAACGACTTCGAGCACACCCCCAGGCTTCGGCCGAAAGAAGCCGGTCTCGAGCGCCAACGGCCGGACCTCTGCACCCTCGTCGTCAAGCAGCCAACTTCGGCTGAAGTAGTGCAAGAAGGGCCGCCCATCGTGGGTGAATGCCATCTCTTGCCCGAACGAGAACCTTTCGATCGTCGGGTAGTCACCGTGCCCGTTTCCCTGCCAATGCCCGAGCAGAAAGGCGAGAGGCATGACGTCGGGATGGAGGTCCGACGGTAGTTGGAAGGCCATCTCAGTGCAAGGCCCGAGTCGTCGGGGAAATGTCGCTCAGACCTGACCCTGATAGAGCTTGTAGACGACGTAGCCAGCGAACCAGGTCACGAAAACGCCGACGAGAACGAGCAGGCTAATGTAGAAGGCTTCCACGTTCGGAAGTCTATCCGGCTTGCCCTCCTGGCTCAGCGAGCCTTGACCTGCAAGAAGTCACGCGCCTCGACGGTGCTCATCGGTGGCCGCTGGGCCAGTTCGGCCAGCTGCGCGGCCCGCGCAACCAGCTCCTCGTTGTGCGAGACAGAGACGCCGCGCGCAAAACTCAGCGTGTCCTCCATACCTACGCGCAGATGCCCACCTTTGGACAGCGCGGCGTAGGCCACCGCGAGGGAGGTTCGACCTATTCCCGTGGCAGACCAGGAGGTCACCGCCAGCGGCAGTCCCTGTACACCGGCCACCAGGGCATCGGTAGTTCCCGGCATACCGCCTGGAACTCCCATCACGAAGTCGCAGTGGACGCGCCCGCCGAAGGGCAGGCCGTAGGTGTCGAGCAACCGGTGCAGAGCCGCCACGTGGCCCAGGTCGAACAACTCAAACTCCGGCACCACCGCACGCTCGCGCGAAAGCTGGTACAACTCACACACAAACGGCCAGGGGTTCGAAAAGACGTCGTCGCCGAAGTTGGTGGTCCCCAGCGTCAGCGAGCACGAGTCCGGCTCGGCGTCGAGCACTTTGATGCGCAGCTCGAGGGGGTCGTGCACGGATCCGCCGGTTGACAGCTGGATGACAAGAGTCGTGTTATCTCGCACGGCTTGCACCGCCTCGCTCAGCCGACTCAGTTCCAAGGTGGGCTTGTGCTCGGCGTCGCGGATGTGCAGATGGATCATTGCAGCACCGGCGGCCTCGCAGCGCACCGCCGTGTCGACCAGCTCCTCGATCGTCGTGGGCAGGGCAGGAAAGGCGTCCTTGCTCGTTTCCGCCCCGGTGGGTGCCACCGTGATGAGGGTGGTCGGGTGGAGAATCGCTGTGTGTGGGTGCGGCCCGGTCGTCATACGCGCATCGTGCCAGAACAGTCGCGACCGTCGAAGCGGCTCTCGTCGCCGAGCAAGCATGGCACCATGCCGACATGCGCGCTGTGATATCGCGAGTCACCCGAGCGGAAGTCTGCGTCGACAACGTGACCAGTGCCCAGATCGATGGTCCAGGACTGTTGGTGCTGCTGGGGGTCAGTCATTCCGACAGCCACTCTGATGCGGCTGCGCTGGCGAACAAGGTCTGGCAGCTGCGCATCATGCGCGGTGAGGAGTCGGCTGCAGGCCTCGACGCACCGCTGCTGGTGATCAGCCAGTTCACCCTGTACGGCGACACCCGCAAGGGCCGCCGACCGTCGTGGTCGAGCGCAGCACCGGCCACGGTGGCGGAGCCGCTCTACGAGGCGTTCTGCTCAGCACTCACCGATCTGGGCGCGACGGTCGGACGTGGCATCTTCGGCGCAGACATGGCGGTGAGCTCGACCAACGACGGCCCGGTCACCGTTATCGTCGACACCTGAAAGCGGGCTCATCCATTGCCTCCCGCTGCTCAGCCTCTGCGTGCAACGTCACTCTGACCATTTCAAATGTGTCTGGCCACGCTGGCGGCCCGCCTCCGCTTCCTGGAATCCGTCCGGGCCGGCCTCGGTTGAGAATCGTGACACTTTGACCATTCGAGCTTCCAGCGTGGAGGCGCTCGGGTTCCTAAGCGACGGCTGAGCGGATTCGCCCCGGCCTCCGCGAATTGGCACACTGGAAGTCTGATTCATACCCGCTGAGAGAAATCCTTGAGCGATGAGCGACCGAAAGCCACCCCCGGAGGGTGACTCTGGCGACGGTTCAGGACCTCAGTCGTCAGGCTCGGCGAACAGCGGACCAGCCGAAAGCGGCGTAGCCGATACTAACGGGGCCACCGCGTCTGGCGCTGACCCCGGCACCTTGCGTCGGGGTTTTGCTCGCAGGCACAAGGTTCTGGTCGGTCTGGCAGTCGTATTAGGGCTGCTCGCCGCATCTGCTGCCGGCTACCTCTACTGGGCGGACCAGCAGATCGGCAACATTGCCCGGGTACCTGTTGACTTCGGTGAGCGACCGACTGCTGGCCTGCCAACTCCTCAAGAGGGCGAGGAAGACAAGGAGGCAACCGGTCCTCTCAACATCCTGCTGCTAGGTGCGGACAACGGTGAGGGGGCCGCGGAGGGCAAGGACAGCGCGTCGGTCGAGGAGGAGCTGGCCGACGGCGATTGGACCCCCTTCAGTCACCGCAGTGACACCATGATGATCGCCCACATCTCAGCTGACCGCCAGGATGTGCAGCTGGTCTCCATACCCCGTGACACCTGGGTGCCGATACCGGGCTACCCCGCCGACGACGGGCACGGCAAGATCAACGCGGCCTTCGCCTACGGGGGCCCGTCCCTTGCCGTCAAGACCGTGCAGGATCTGACCGGCATCCCGATCGATCACTTGGCGATCATCGACTGGGTAGGCTTCCGGGACCTGACGACAGCTCTGGGTGGCGTCCGGGTCTACATCCCCGAGACTTTCTACGACACGTCTCAAGGCATTGAGTGGACCAAGGGCTGGCACGAGTACGAAGGTCAGGAGGCCCTGGCGTACGTGCGAACCCGGTACAACCTTCCCGACGAGAGCGGTGACTTCGGCCGTATCGCCCGGCAGCAGAACTTCATGCGTGCCACCATGTCGAAGCTGCTGTCGACCGGAACCGTCGCCAATCCCATCAAGCTGACACGGGTGATCAACACCGTCACCAAATATTTGACCGTCGACGAAACCTGGGACAACGACGAGATCCGCAGTCTGGCCCTCTCCATGAGGAGTCTGCGGTCCGCCGACGTCGAGTTCCTCACTGCACCGCTCGGCAAGTACGACTACGTCGGCAAGCAGAGCATCGTGCGGCTGGCACCCAGGCAGGTCGAGGCCCTCTTCGACGCTGTGCGCCAAGACGACATCGACAGCTATCTGGAAAAGTACCCCGACGCGAACCTTGACGGAGAACAGTCAATCAGCTGACTGCCGCCTAGTCGTCGCGCGCGTAGTCATCGCTCAGCCGCTCGATGTCGTCCTCGCCCAGGTAGGAACCAATCTGGATCTCCACGAAGGTCAGGTCGGCACCATCTGCGGGGTCATCCGTCCTGGGGTTCGCCATCCGATGGGCTGCTCCGACGGGAATCCCGACAGTCGAGCCCTGCTCGACGGCGAACTCAGTATCGTCGATCGTCGCCACCCCAACCCCAGACACGACGTACCAGTGCTCTGAGCGGCGAGCATGTCGCTGGTAGCTCAGGCGGTGGCCGGAGCGGACGCAGATCCGCTTGACCTGCCAGCCGTCGCCCTTGTCGACCACCTGGTAGTAGCCCCAGGGACGCTCGTTGCGCTCGCTCGACACGCGCTTGCCTCCCACCATTCGTTGCCGTGTGCTGAAGCCGC
>JACCSH010000046.1 GCA_013813125.1 Nocardioidaceae bacterium
GACGTGGACCACGACGACGCCCCGGTCGTTGTGTGCCGCACCGGCTACACCGGCGAACGAGGCTACGAACTGGTCATCCCCAACGAGGTTGCTGTATCGGTGTGGGACGCCATTCTGAGTGCCGGTCGAGCGGATGGCATCGCCGCCGCCGGGCTCGCCGCCCGCGACACGTTGCGCACCGAGATGGGCTACCCGCTCCACGGCAATGACATCTCGGCTGAGATCTCACCCGTGCGGGCTGGGCTCGCCTGGGCGGTCGGCTGGGGCAAGGACTCCTTCTGGGGACACCAGGCGCTGCGAGCCGAGCGGGCGGCCGGGCCGACCCGGACCCTGCGTGGACTCGTCGCTGCTGGCCGCGGCATACCACGCGCCGGCATGGCGGTCTCGAGCACAGCCGGGGATCGGATCGGAGTGGTGACGTCGGGCACCTTCTCGCCCAGCCGCAAGCAGGGAATTGCGCTGGCACTCCTCGACTCGCAGGTTGCCGAGTCCGACCAGGTCTACGTCGACGTACGGGGCCGCCGGTTGGCGTTCGTGGTGACGAGACCGCCGTTCTATGCCCCAGCGGTCAAAGAGAGGCAAGGCTCCTGATGGCGTGGCACTGGTTGGTAGAGGACGTCGATGGCAAGCCGGTCGACGTGGAGTCAAACCCGCAGTTCAGCACGCAAAGTGATGCCGAGACGTGGATCGGTGAGATATGGCGCGACTTGGCGGAGGCTGGCGTCGCACAGGCGAGCCTCTTCGAGGACGACCGCTTGGTCTACGGGCCGATGTCGCTGGAGTCGCAGTAGGGGCGGACCCAACCGTGCCGGTCGTGCAGTGATGAGGTAGGCACCTCAGATCTTGGCCCCGTAGGGCACCTGCGGTTTGGGAAGCCTCAACCTGCGCATCTGCCAGCCACGCATCACGGCGTACATGGTGATGCCTTTGGTGTCTGCCTCGGGGAAGCGTTCCCTGATACCGGCCTTGGCTCCACGCGACAGGCGTACAGCGTCGGTGACCATGAGGGCGACGACAAGAAGCCAGGCAAAGCTGCTGTACGCGGCGATGTCCCGGGCGAGCGAGGCGAGGATGAAGATGACGAAGAAGGCGGGCAGCAGGTACTGGCCCACCGTGCGCCGAGAGTCGACGTAGTCGCGGACGTACCGCTTGACCGGTCCGCGGTCACGCGCCGGCAGGTATCTGTCGTCGCCGCTCTCCAGCGCGGCCCGCGTCTGGGCCCGGGACGCCTTGGTCTGTTCGCGCTGGCGCGCGGCGAGTTCCTTGCGTCCCTTCGGCGGCGTCAGACGTTGCAAGCGGGCGGCTTCTGCCTCCTTGCGTGTAGGCGTCGCGCGGCCCTTGCCGCCCGGCTTGTCGGGGTCGGTGCTGACGGACACAGCCGTTGACCCACTGGATGTTCGACGACCAAACACGGCTGTTCTGCCTCACTGGGACTCGTGACGGGCCTGGGCAACCCGCTTCGACAGGCAGCCTACCTGCGGGCAGCGCAGCAGCAGGAGCCGCTCCGTGGCGTCCTCCGAGCCTGACCCGTAGGGTGACATCAGCACGGCCGAAGGTTGTGCGCTGACACGAACAGAAGGGGCAGGACGACTCGATGAGCAGCACTATCATGCAGCGGATTGCGTTGATTTTCAGGTCCAAGGCGAATACCGCGCTCGACGCGGCGGAGGATCCACGGGAGACACTCGACTACAGCTACGTCAAGCAACAAGAGATGCTGCAAAAGGTACGCCGCGGGCTCGCAGACGTGGCCACCAGCCGCAAGCGTCTCGAACTGCAGATGCAACAGCTCGAGCAGGCGT
The DNA here is from genome assembly GCA_013813125.1 of Nocardioidaceae bacterium. Taxonomy (GTDB): domain Bacteria; phylum Actinomycetota; class Actinomycetes; order Propionibacteriales; family Nocardioidaceae; genus JACCZJ01. The sequence goes on from JACCSH010000046.1 coordinate 1,803, forward strand.
CGACCAAGCTTGAAGGCCAGGCGCAACAGGCCCTGGGCGCGGGTCGCGAAGACCTGGCCCGCGAGGCGCTGACCCGCAGAGCCGGTCTCGAGCAGCAGATGTCCGACCTGCGGGCCCAGCACGCAAACCTGCAGGCGGAGGAGGACAAGCTCACCACCGCATCCCAGCGCCTGCAGGCCAAGGTAGAGGCATTCCGGACCCGAAAAGAGAGCATCAAGGCGACCTACACCGCCGCCGAGGCACAGAACAAGATCAACGAGGCGTTCTCCGGCATCTCCGAGGAGATGGGTGACGTCGGGATGGCGATCGAGCGGGCCGAGGACAAGACCGCTCAGATGCAGGCACGAGCGGGAGCCGTGGACGAGCTGA
>JACCSH010000049.1 GCA_013813125.1 Nocardioidaceae bacterium
CCAAGTTGAACATGTCGCCTCTTCCCGCTTCAAAACCGCTCGCCGGTCAGGCGCTCGTATGCCTCAACATAGGTGGCACGGGTCTGCTCGACAATGCGGTCCGGCAGCCCCGGCGGTGCCTTTCCCGAGGCCCTGTTCCACCCGGACTCAGCCGAGGTCAGCCAGTCACGCACGATTTGCTTGTCGTACGACGTCTGCGCTCGCCCAGGCTCCCACTTGTCAGCTGGCCAAAAGCGCGAAGAGTCGGGCGTCAGCACCTCGTCAGCCAGCACGATCGTTCCGTCCGGCCGGCGGCCGAATTCGAACTTGGTGTCGGCCACGATGATGCCGCGCTGTCGGGCGAGATCCTCGGCGAGCCGGTACAGAGCCAGCGTGAGCGTGTGGAGCTCGGCTGCCACGTCCTTTCCCACCGTCTCGGCCATGAGCTCGTAGGTGACGTTCTCGTCGTGCTCACCCAGCTCGGCTTTGGTGGCGGGAGTGAAGATCGGTTCACCTAGTCGGGACCCGTCGACCAGTCCGTCGGGCAGCTCGATTCCGCATACGCGGCCGGTTGCTCGGTAGTCCGCGAGCCCCGAGCCGGTGAGATAGCCGCGTCCGACACACTCAACCGGGATCATGGCCAGGCGTTCGCAGATGACAGCTCGCCCGACCACCGACTCGGGCACGTCCATCGAGAGCACGTGGTTCTCGACGAGGTGCTCAAGCTGGTCGAACCACCACAGCGACAGACGAGTCAGAATCTCTCCCTTGTCGGGGATGTCAGGGGTGAGGACGAAGTCATAGGCAGAAATGCGATCTGACGCGACCATGAGCAGGCGAGAGTCGTCGAGCAGGTAAAGGTCGCGCACCTTTCCCGAGTGGATGTGCTGGGCGCCAGAGATCTCCGGCGGCGCAGTCGGGGGCACGGATGGGGCGGCCATGAACCCATCCTGCCAAGATGGAGGCGTGACGGACGCAGTGGTGATCGGCTCAGGACCGAATGGGCTGGTCGCAGCGAACCTGCTGGTCGACGCCGGCTGGTCGGTGACGGTGCTCGAGGCGCAGCCGACGATCGGTGGTGCCGTGCGTACCGACACCGAGCTGTCACCCGATTGGCGCCTTGACACGTTCAGTGCGTTCTATCCGCTGGCTGCCGCCTCGAAGACCATTGCGAACCTGCATCTGGAGGAGCACGGGTTGGTGTGGGTGCACGCTCCCGCTGTCCTGGGTAACCCGCTTCCCGACGGGAACTGGGCTTTGCTGCAACGCGACCGGCATGACACGGCCGCTGGGCTCGATGAGCTGTGCCCTGGGGACGGCGAGGCGTGGTTGGAGCTGTGCGCGTTGTGGGATGGCTTCGGGCAGGACTTGATCGGCACCTTGCTGGACCCGTTTCCTCCGCTTCGCCACGGCGTCAGGTTTGCGGTCAACCTGCCGCGTGCCGGAGGTCTGCCAGCGCTTCGGTTGCCGCTGATGTCAGTCCGTCGGCTGGGCCAGGAGTATTTCAAGGGCGAGGCGCCTCGCCTCCTGCTCGCCGGCAACGCATTGCATGCCGACTTCTCTCCTGAGGGGGCCGGATCGGCCATATTCGGTCTCCTGCTCTCGATGCTCGGCCAGGCCGTTGGGTTCCCCGTCCCTCAGGGCGGCGCGGGTGAGTTGATTGCTGCGCTGGCGCGCCGGTTCGAGTCCAAGGGCGGCGAGATCCACACCGGCTCTGAGGTGACGTCGGTGGTCATACGCGATGGCCGTGCCGTCGCCGTCAAGCTGGCAACGGGCGACGAGGTTCAGGCCACGCGCGCCGTCATCGCCAACGTCTCGGCTCCTGCGTTGTACGGCGGCCTGGTCTCCTTGGACGACCTCCCCGATCGCACTCGGCGAGGCATGGCTGGCTTCGAGTGGGACCCATCAACGGTCAAGGTCGACTGGGCATTGTCAGGACCCGTCCCATGGGAGTCAGCCCCGACCGTTGCGCCCGGAACGGTCCACATCGCCCACTCGGTCGATGAGTTGTCGACGTTCTCGGGCCAGGTAAGCGGCAACAGCATCCCCTCGGACCCGTTTCTGTTGATCGGCCAGATGACCACGACCGACCGCACTCGTTCGAAGCCCGGAACTGAGTCGTTGTGGGCCTACGCTCACGTTCCCCAGGCACCGCGCGGGGACGCCGGTGACGGAGGAATCCGTGGTGTGTGGGATTCGTCAGACCTGGAGCGTTTCGCAGATCGGATGCAGGGACGGATCGAGAGGTTCGCACCCGACTTCAGCAGCCGGATCGTCTCCCGGCGTGTACTGGGTCCGCACGAGTTCCAGGCTCGAGACGCCAACCTGCATCGGGGCGCGGTGAACGGTGGCACGGCAGGGCTGCATCAGCAGCTGGTCTTCCGTCCGATGCCGGGCATGGGTCGCGCCGAGACTCCCATCAAGGGGCTCTTCCTCGGCTCGGCGTCAGCGCACCCTGGCGGCGGAGTGCACGGGGCGCCGGGCGCCAACGCCGCCAAGGCTGCGCTTGCACACGATCGACTACGGCGTCTCCGCCCGAACCTTCGCAAGAAGTCTCGCTAGCCCACATCGCGAGAGCCGGGGGAACCACCCTCACGACTTGGAACGAGATGGCAGCCCCGCCACAATTTTCGGCGCCACATCGTTCCAACTGGCGGCAGGTAGCGCGCAAAAGGCGGTCCCAGGCGGGCTGCCGGGGGCGAACACCCTTTCAGCTCCGCCGCCGCAAGATGACGAAGAGCACACGCAGAACGAGGATGCAGCTGACGATGAGCAGGTTATAGCCGAAGACCTGGAAGAGGCTCACCGTCGGCGTCACCGCGGGGCCACCAGTGGCACCTAACAGGAACACCGCCATGATCCCGGCCGTGGCGCCAACAAAGGCGACCAAGATCTGGTGCACCAGGTCGGTCGCGAACCGCCGATCCTGCTCGTCAGCGAAAAGTCGAACGTTCACCGCCAGTCGGCC
>JACCSH010000065.1 GCA_013813125.1 Nocardioidaceae bacterium
ACGCCGCGAGAGGAATCCACATGAAAGCAGTCACCTGGCAGGGCAAGAAGAAGATCACCGTCGAGGAAGTGCCCGACCCGAGGATCGAGCACCCCACCGATGCCATCGTGCGCGTCACCAGCACCAACATCTGCGGCTCCGACCTCCACCTGTACGAGCCCCTGGCCGCCTTCATGGAAGCCGGAGACGTGCTGGGACACGAGCCGATGGGAATCGTCGAAGAGGTTGGCTCCGAGGTGGCGAACCTGCGCCCCGGTGACCGTGTCGTCATGCCGTTCCAGATCTCCTGCGGTCACTGCTACATGTGCGACCAGCGGCTTTACACCCAATGTGAGACCACACAGGTTCGAGAGCACGGGATGGGAGCGGCGATCTTCGGTTACTCCAAGCTCTACGGCCAGATCCCGGGCGGTCAAGCAGAGTACCTGCGCGTTCCGCAGGCGCAGTTCACTCATATGTTGGTTCCTGAAGGCCCACCGGACGAGCGTTTCGTCTATCTGTCTGACGTGTTGCCGACAGCCTGGCAGGCGGTCGCCTACGCCGACGTACCCGAGGGTGGAACCTTGTGCGTGCTGGGCCTGGGACCGATCGGCGACATGGCCGGCCGGATCGCTCTGCATCAAGGCGCACGGGTGATCGGTGTCGACCTGGTGGCTGCGCGCCTCGACCGCGCCCGCAATCGAGGTGTGGAGACGGTAAATCTCACCGAGCACGAAAAGGATCTCGGCGACGCCATCCGGGAGAGGACAGGAGGCCGTGGACCTGACGCAGTGGTCGACGCGGTCGGCATGGAGGCACATGGATCACCGGTCGGAGGCATTGCGCACAAGATTGTCGGCATGCTTCCTGACGCCATCGCGCGGCCGATGATGCAGAACGCGGGCGTCGACAAACTCAACGCTTTGTACTCGGCCATCGATATCGTGCGCCGCGGCGGAACCGTATCGGTGAGTGGCGTTTACGGCGGCATGGCGGACCCGATCCCGATGCTCACCTTGTTCGACAAGCAGATCCAGCTACGCATGGGGCAGGCCAACGTCAAGCGGTGGACCGACGACATCATGCCGTTACTCACCGACGAGGACCCGCTCGGCGTCGACAGCTTCGCCACCCACAGCCTCCCCTTGAGCGACGCCCCACAGGCCTACGAGACGTTCCAGGAAAAGGGCGACGACATGGTCAAGGTGGTGCTGAAACCGTAATCCGAGGTATGTGCGCCTCGATGAACGTGCATATTGGCGTTGAGTCTGGTTGAGTCAAGGTTCGAAGGACGGTACGACGAGCGCCCAGGCACTTCTCGGTGGTAGCACAGGCGCGATGCGTACGTCATCAGACCAGATGACAACGGAGGCAAACGCATGGCAGACGGCGTACAGACCGGCACCATAACCACCGACATCCCGTCACGGATGGACCGCTTACCGTGGTCGCGCTGGCACTGGCTCATCGTTGCGGGGCTCGGCGCCGTCTGGATTCTCGACGGACTCGAGGTCACCATTGTCGGATCGATGTCTGCTGCCTTGGAGCCAGAAGGCACAGGCTTGGGTCTCTCGACCTCCGACGTAGGGCTGGCGGGCGCTCTGTACGTTGCGGGCGCCTGCATCGGTGCCCTCTTCTTCGGCCAGCTGACGGACCGGTTCGGTCGCAAGAAGCTCTTCATGATCACGCTTGCCGTCTACACGATCGCGACCGTGCTCACGGCGTTCTCGATGAATCCCATGTGGTACTTCGCCTGCCGCTTCCTGACCGGGGCGGGTATCGGCGGTGAGTACGCCGCGATCAACTCCGCCATCGACGAGCTGATCCCGGCCAAGTACCGCGGACGAGTCGACATCGCCATCAACGGCTCGTTCTGGGTGGGCGCTGGCGCCGGAGCTGTGCTCACGATTCCGTTGCTCGACCCAACCAAGGTGAATCCAGAGTTCGGGTGGCGGTTTGCTTTCGCTCTTGGCGCGATACTGGCGTTCGGCGTGCTCTTCGTGCGTAAGTACGTCCCGGAAAGCCCCCGTTGGCTGTACATCCACGGCCGCGAGGAAGAGGGCGAGCAGATCGTCGAGGACATCGAACGCAAGGTCGTCGAGGACACCGGGCAAGAACTCCCAACTGTTTCGGACACGATCACGATCCGCCAACGCAAGACCATCGGGCTACCGCTGATCGCAAAGACCGTGTTCACCCTTTATCCGAAGCGAACCATCCTGTGCCTCTCGCTGTTCATCGGACAGGCGTTCCTCTACAACGCCTTCTTCTTCACCTACGGGCCCGCGCTGGAGACGTTCTACGGCGTCACCCAGGTGGGGTGGTACATCCTCGCCTTCGCGGTGAGCAACTTCTTGGGTGCGTTGCTGCTCTCACAGCTGTTCGACACGGTCGGACGAGTCAAGATGATTGCGGCGACGTACATCATCTCGGGCTTGCTACTCCTCGCTGCCGCGTTCTACCTGGACTCGTTCACGGCCGTGACGCTCACGATCATGGGCATGGTGATCTTCTTCTTCGCCTCTGCCGGAGCGAGCGCGGCGTACCTGACGGCGAGTGAGGTGTTCCCGATGGAGACGCGAGCGCTCTGCATCGCGTTCTTCTACGCCATCGGCACGGCGGCTGGTGGAATCGCCGGTCCGCTCTATTTCAGCAAGCTGATCGAGAACGCCGAAGTAAGCAAGGACATCACCGAGATTGTGCCTGGATACGTCGTGGGTGGACTCTTGATGTTGGCCGGCGGGATCGTGGCGATCTTCCTGGGCGTCCACGCTGAACAGAAGACCTTGGAGGACATCGCCCGGCCGCTCACCGCGGAGGACACCCCGAGTAGCGGCGGCGGTCAGGACAAGGAACTCGCACCTGCCTGAGCCTGATCCAGCTACCTCCGCCGGTTCTTTGCAGCCGGCGGAGGTAGCGCATTGCGGCTACCTCGACTTCCGTAACTCGGAAGTTCATCTAGGTCATGGAGTCAAGGCGACACGGTCAGCAATTCGAGCAGCCGAGTCACCTCAGCGGTCACCGCGTCGCGGCCGGGGCCGAGGTACTTGCGCGGATCGACGAGCTTCGGGTCGGCAGCCAACGCCTCTCGCACCGCGCCAGCCATCACCTTGTTGAGCTGGGTGGCGATGTTGACCTTGACCACGCCGGCTGAGACCGCCGCCACGATCCCGGCATCGGGAACTCCCGAGGCGCCGTGCAGCACGAGCGGCACATCGACCGCGGCCGCCAGCACACGGATCAACCCGTAGTCCAGCTCAGCGTCGCGGGTGTCCATGGCGTGCGAGGATCCCACGGCCACGGCCAGGGCGTCGACGTGCGTGGCCTCGACATAAGCGGCGGCCTCAACTGGATCGGTTCGCGCTCCTGGCGCATGCACGCCGTCCTTGCCACCCACCTCGCCGAGCTCCGCTTCTAGGAAGACGCCGCGGCTATGGCACCAAGCCGCCACGTCGGTGGTAGCGGCGACGTTGGCGTCATGCGGCAGCGCGGAGGCGTCGTACATGACAGAGCTGATGCCGAGACCCACTGCCTGGTGGACCAGCCCGACGGAGACGGCATGGTCCAGGTGAACCACGACGGGGGCGTTGGTAGTGGAAGCGATGCTGAGGCAAGCAAGGGCCAGGGGCGCTAGTGAGCCGTGATAGGCCACCGTGTTCTCCGACAGCTGTAGAACGACAGGCCGGCCCGCTGCCTCAGCACCGGCCACGATCGCCTCGGCATGCTCGATCGAGATGACGTTGAACGCACCCAGCCCACCGGCCCGTGTTGCGTCCTGGACAGCGTCGAACATGGAAACCAGCGTCACGCGAAACTCCTCGGTGGCCCGTGCAGCTCTGATACCCGCACCTGACTCAACAGCCGGTCTCGGACGCGCAGGTCTATCTCGCCAGCGACCGGGGCGCCCACAGCCGACGCGGAGGTCGCAATCGCGTCGAGCAACAGCTCGGGCCACCGCGGTTCGCCCTTGGCCAGGTGGGCGATGGCAGCAGCCACGGCTGCGTCTCCAGCACCAGTGGGGTTCCCCTCGATCGGCTGGTCGAGGGCGGCTCGCCATGCACCGGAGGCGTCGGCCGCAACCATGCCTGACTCGCCCAAGGTGGCCACCACCGCACCGGCACCGTCCGCGACCAGTTGGGTCACCGCGGACATCACACTGTCGAGATGGCCGATGGGCGATGCTGCAAGGCGGGCGAGCTCGTCGCGGTTCGGCATCAAGACAACGCCACTGACCTGGGCGGCCAGCCGCAACGCCTCATCGTCGGCGTCGACGATGACCGGCACTCCGGACCGCACGGCAGCCTGTGCTAGCAGCGCGGGCAGGTCCGCCGGCACGCCACGCGCGAGACTGCCCGCAACCACGAGTCCCGTCGTACGCGGGAGGCGCCGCTCGACGATGGACAACAGCTGCTCAGCTGCCCCGGCCGCGACCCGATGACCGGGCTCCCACAGTGACGTTGTCGAGCCCAGCTCGTCGTGCACCACCAGAGTCCGGCGGATCTTGTTGAGGCCACGCACACATTCGACCTCGAACCCGAGGGCTTGCGCGCCAGCCTCGAACTCGTCATCGCCGAAGGTCACCGCCACCACGGGCACCCCGCGCACCGCCAGCACCCGGGCAACGTTGAAGCCCTTACCGCCGACACGCTCGTGGACCGCGGTGACACGGTGTGCTCGCCCGACGAGGAACTCGCCCACCGTGTACGTCACGTCGTAGGCCGGGTTGAGCGTGACAGTGACGATCATCCGATCCACTCCCCGGCCCGCATGACCCCCTGCAGACCCA
>JACCSH010000115.1 GCA_013813125.1 Nocardioidaceae bacterium
TCCACGGCCCCACGATGCTGGAATCGCTGGTCGATGGCAGCCTCGACGTGCAGGCGGGCGGTGTGCTCCTGGCGGACCTGCACAGGCGACTGCATGACCTGCCGGCGCTTCTCAGCGCGGACGCCACAGATCGGATTCTTCATCTCGACCTCCATCCAGGCAACGTGCTGCTGAGCCCGCGAGGGCCGGTGGTTATCGACTGGCGCAACGCAACCGAAGGCCCAGCAGACTTGGATCTCGCGCTTTCGGCTCTCATCCTCGCCGAGGTTGCAGTCGAAAAGGCGAACCCTCTGGCTTCGGCGGCCAGCCTGCTGCTGTCAGCGTTTCTCGAGTCCGCCGGTGGGGATCCCCTGCGAACGTTGAGCCAAGCGGTAGAGATACGCCGCGCGGACCCCGCTCTCCTTGGCGCAGACGCAGGACTGCTCGGCGAGGCGGCAGGTCTCATCAGCCGCAGCCGGTAGCCACAGTCGGTGTCGCTCAGCAGCAGTCGGTCAGCCGCAGCCGCAGGAAGGAGCGCCTCGAGGGCTGAGGATGCGCTTCGAGCACTGGCAGACTGAGCGGGTGCTGTTCTCCGCGATCCAGTTCGCTGCCATGACGGACGTTGCCGTCAACCTGAGCACTATTGACGCACTAGTCTCGCGTGCTGCGGCCGAAGGCGCCGAGGTGACCGTCCTCCCCGAGGCTGCCATGCACGACTTCGGGGCACCCGACCTCCCGCTCGGACCGGTCGCGCAGCCACTGGACGGCGAATTCGTCACCGCTTTGGCGAGGTTGGCGGCCCGCCATGGCATCACCATCGTGGCCGGGATGTTCGAGCGTTCCGACGATCCGCACCGGCCCTTCAACACGCTGGTGGCGTTGGACCCAGCGGGCGAGATCATCTCGTCGTACCGGAAAGCTCACCTCTATGACTCTTTCGGTTACCGCGAGTCCGATCGGCTGCTGAGTGGGCCAGCGGAGCCGGTCACCGTCGCGATCGGGGAGCTGACGATCGGGTTGATGACGTGCTACGACCTTCGCTTTCCCGAGCTCGCCCGCGCCCTCGTCGACGACGGCAGCGACGTCTTGCTGGTGCCAGCAGCTTGGGTGCGAGGGCCGCTCAAGGAGGCACACTGGTCGACGCTGCTGCGAGCGCGGGCAATCGAGAACACGGTGTACGTCGTCGGCGCTGCCCAGACCGGTGAGCACTACACCGGCTGCAGCATGATCGTCGACCCGATGGGTGTCACCGTTGCCGCGCTTGGCGACGAAGAAGGTACGACGAGCGCAGCCGTCGACCCTGAACGGATTGCCCAAGTGCGGAAGCTGAACCCGTCACTGGCCAACCGCAGCCTCGACCGAAAGACGTCTCCTGCCCGGCACGCCGGTGCCTGAAACGCCGACAAACAATCTGGGCTGGGCGCTCCACCCGCTCTGGGTTGCCGGATCCGCATCGACCAGATGCTGTTACGCAACGCGGTCCACGAGTGGCAGACTCTGTTCGGCGTTCCATCGGGTTCGCCATGGAGGGGTGCCGGAGCGGCCTATCGGAACCGCCTTGAAAGCGGTCGCTGGCAGTGATGTCAGCCGCGGGTTCAAATCCCGCCTCCTCCGCTGATCCAACCAACGAGACTGCTCGGCGAGGTGACTCATGCAGCAGAGTGGCGGCCAAGCCTTGTCGACGTACCGGCTGAGCTTGGCACATGTGCTGCGGGCTCTCGCCCCGTTGAGCGTGTTGCTCGGTGCGGGGTGGCTGGTGGTGTCGCTGCTCGACCTGCAAGCACTCGCACGCGGGTTCTGGACTGGCGTCACCGGAGTCGCCCTCGCGCTTTGCGCGATAGTTCTGTTGCGGCCGCCAGCATTGTTGCGACTGACCGTTGACGGCTATCAGATAAGCCTCGTCCGAGGCGCCGGTGCGAAGGTGGCCCGCTGGGCCGACGTCATGTCTGTCGCGACCCAGCCAGTCGGCGGTGCTACTTGCTTGGTGATCATGCTGCGAGGCGGTCGTACGTCGGTCCTGCCGCTCTCGTTGCTGGGCGCCTGTCAGGGTGAGGCTGAGCGCGACGTGCAGCGGCGCCTCGACAGCGCCCATGGCCGTCGTCGTGTCGACCGACTCTGACCCGACTCGGGCGGTTGGCGATTGGAGCCGACGGGCGCTCGACGGGTATCCTGTGGCGTCGCCGCGAGGCGGTGTGGAGGTGTCGCATAGTGGCCTAGTGCGCCCGCCTGCTAAGCGGGTTGAGGGTAATCCCCTCTCGCGGGTTCAAATCCCGCTACCTCCGCCACTAGATGGCAGCCCTGCCCCGGCGTGGGCAGGGCTGAAACAGCCAGCACCCTGTCCAAGGTGCGAGTGTCACGTCGCCATAGCGACGCCACGCTCGGATCTTGTGCATCGCTGCGGTACACACGCAGTCAGCCGAGGCCGGGCAGCGTGGAGTACGGCGCCACCTTCAGGTCGCCTGACACCTCGATCGTTACGGGCTGGAGACCGATCGCCTTCCCGTCGCGGTAGGTGATGAGCGTGACTTGCGCGTCTCGGCGCAGTTTGGTCCCTAGGGCCACGGCATAGGCGGCCCCTCCCGTCGTACCGTTTGTATACCTGACGCCGACTTTTCCATTGTCTCCGGTCACAGCATCCGGACCGACCTGCAGATGCAGGTGACCCGACAACGACAAGTCGACGCAGCCTCGATCGAGAGCAGGCTTGCCGAGGTTGGGATCGTGCACGATCAGAGTGCTCACCCGCTCGCCGGCCGAGTCCGCGGCGCACGCCGTATCGGCGAGTTGGTCTGCTTGGTCCTCGAAGCTGATCCCGACCGGGGTTCGCCAGCTACCGAGGCCACTGGTGCGAGGGTCGGC
>JACCSH010000163.1 GCA_013813125.1 Nocardioidaceae bacterium
CAGAACAAGATCAACGAGGCGTTCTCCGGCATCTCCGAGGAGATGGGTGACGTCGGGATGGCGATCGAGCGGGCCGAGGACAAGACCGCTCAGATGCAGGCACGAGCGGGAGCCGTGGACGAGCTGATCGCCTCCGGCGCGCTCAATGATCCCCTCTCCGGCGGCAAGGACGACATCACCCGAGAGCTTGAGCAGGTTTCCTCCGGCAACGAGATCGAGATGGAGCTCGCCCGCATGAAGGGACAGCTCACGGGTGGGTCGGGCGCTCCTGCACAGATCGAGGGACAGTCGGCACAAAAGGAAGGCCAGGCATGATCATCCGCATCTTGTCGGAGGGGCAGTTCGACGTACCCGACTCCGAGGTCGACAAGCTGAACGAGCTCGACAGTGCGCTCGAGTCGGCGATTGACTCCGGCGATGACGACGCCTTCAGAGACGCGCTCGGGCAGTTGCTCGGCCGCGTGAGGGAGACCGGGCAGCCGGTTGCCCTGGACGCGCTCATCCCCTCTGACCTGGTCCTGCCTGACCCGGCGGCCACGTTGGCCGAGGTGCGCGACCTGCTCAACGATGATGGCCTGATACCTGGCTGAGACTCGGGCCTTCGGGGAACAAAACGAGGTGCGAGTACGTCGTACTGAGTAGTGGTGCAGGTGGTCTCCATTACACAGAGAGGTATCCGGCATGGCACACACCCGTTTTCGCGGTGACGCAGGGCTGACGGCTCGGATGACGGTGGTCATGGTGTTGCTCGGCGGGCTGTATGTGAGCGTCGCCGCAGCGCTCATCGCTTACGGATTCTCGGCCGTCACCGTCTTGGTCTTCGCCACGGTGGCGGGACTGGCGCAGTGGTTCTTCTCCGACAAGCTGGCCATGGCCGCCATGCGCGCCAGGGTGGTCAGCCCCAACGAAGCGCCTGAGCTGCACGGCATGATCGACCGCCTGTGCGCGTTGGCGGACATGCCCAAGCCTCGCGTCGCCATCGCGGACACCGATGTTCCCAACGCCTTCGCCACCGGGCGCAGCCCGAACCATTCGGTCGTATGTGTCACCACTGGAATCCTGCGGCGCCTCGACGCCGAGGAACTCGAAGGCGTGTTGTCGCACGAGTTGTCCCACGTTGCCCACCGCGACGTTGCGGTCATGACCATCGCCGGTTTCTTGGGCGTCGTCGCGGGGCTGGTGATGCGGTGGGGTCTGTACTTCGGTGGCGGGCGCCGCGACGCGAAAGGCGCACCGGCGTTCCTCGTCATCTGGCTGGGGAGCATCGTGGTGTACGCGATCTCGTTCTTGCTGACCCGGGTTCTGAGCCGCTATCGCGAGCTGTGCGCCGACCGGTCAGGCGCCTACCTCACCGGCAAGCCGTCCGCCCTCGCCTCCGCCCTGATGAAGATATCGGGTGAGATGGCGCGCATTCCGAGCCGGGATCTTCGCGAGGCCCAAGCCTTCAACGCGTTCTTCTTCGCCCCTGCATTGAACGCTCAGTCGGTGACCGCGCTGTTTGCCACGCACCCGCCGCTCGAGCGCCGACTCGAGCAGCTCTCGCAGATCTCTGCTGATCTTTCTCGCCCTGCAGCCTGACCGACCGCCTGCTCGGCTTCCTCACTCGCCGGGCGTGGGAGGATTGGAGCGTGAAGTTCTTCGGCGCCGTCTTCGGGCGAAAGCAGCCTCCCCAGGCCAATCTCGACAACCTGTTCGCCGTGCCCGCGGCTGCCATCACTCTCGAGGTCACGGCAGGTTTCAAGCCCACTGGTCTGGCGTCGGTCTGCTATCGCCAGGCTGAGGGTGGTGCCTTCGCGAGCGCTCAAGCCGACGTACAGGAGCTGCTCGACGCCGACGGTGGACCAAAGGTGGAGCGGTCCACTGACGACTTCGATTTTACCTGGCTGCTCTGTCAGCGTGACCCTGCCGAGCTTTCGGAGCTTGTGACCGAGATACACGCCGTCAACAGCTCGCTGGAACACGCCGGGTTCGGTCCCTCACTGTTGTGTTCGCTAGTTTCCTTTTCCGATGCCGCGAGCCGTCGGATCGGACTCGTCTACCTGTACAAGCAGGGCACGTTCTACCCGTTCGCGCCGACAGGCAAGACTCAGCGCGACAACGCGCTGGAGCTTCAGATCCGTGCTGCGCTCGCCGACGACCTGCGCATCGAGCCGGAGCTCGGCCGGTGGATGGCGGTCTGGGGAGCGCCCGGGCTGTAGCCGTTCGTCGGGTCGTGCAAGCCGTCAACGCGGCCGACTGTCCGGCTTCTTGGGCGGCGGAGGCGGCTTCTTTGGTTTCGGCGGCTCGGAGCAGATGACCGTGTCGGCAGGGGTGTAGGCAACGCGGTCAGTTTCCGTGTGGACCACCTTCTTCGAGCCGGGTTTGCGGAAGTAGCGGTAGACGTCGACGGTGAAACCGCCGTAGCCGGTTGTGGCTACACAGGCGTCGCTCGGGTCGTAGCGGACCTC
>JACCSH010000270.1 GCA_013813125.1 Nocardioidaceae bacterium
GGCGTCAGCGCACGTCCACGAGGTCGACGACGAAGATCAACGTCTCGCCCGGCTTGATGGCGGCGCCCGCGCCTCGGTCGCCGTACGCCAGGTCCGGCGGGATGACGAGCTGGCGACGCCCACCCACCTTCATGCCCTGGATGCCTTGGTCCCATCCGGCGATGACCTGGCCGACGCCGAGCCTGAAGGACAGCGGCTCGCCCCGGTTGTACGAGGCGTCGAACTCCTCACCGGACGAGTGCGCCACTCCCACGTAGTGCGCGCAGATGGTGCGGCCGGCCGTTGCTTCGGCGCCGTCGCCTGAGGTGATGTCTGTGATTCGAAGCTCGGTCGGTGGCGGAGAGTCAGGAAAGTCGATCTCTGGTTTGTCAGCCATGCAGGCACCCTAACCGGTGCATCAACCCCAGGCAGCCGCCGACGAGGTCTCCACGGCGGAGCTGGTCTCAATCAGTGGTCACTGTGTGTTGTGCACGTACGACGATAGCTGGTCTCGTTCGAACTCGAGCTCTCCGATGCGTGACTTCACCACGTCACCGATGGACACGATGCCCTTCAATGAACCGTCGACCACCACCGGGACATGGCGAATCCTGTGCTCGGTCATCAGACGCATCAAGTCGTGCACCGAGTCATGCGGTGCGGCTGAGCGGACCTCGGAGGTCATGATCTCCGAGATGGGAGAGTCGAGGATCTCAACACCTCCAGCGAGCCCGCGCACCACGTCGCGCTCTGACACGATGCCCGCGATCTGGCTCTTCGCGCTCGACACCACGACTGCGCCGATGTTGTGCTCTGCGAGCAGTGCGACGAGTTCGCGGACCGAGGTGTCGGGAGACGCTGTCACCACGGACCCTCCCTTGCCCTGCATGATGTCTCGGATGCGCATCGAGAACCTCCCGTGGCTCACTCGTCAGTCCTGCCAGTATGGCGCCTGACCACCCGTTCCATGAGATGCGGAGTACCCGAGCGTGCTGGCAAACCTGGGAGGATGACGCCTGTGTCGACCGTACTGGAACGCCGTGCCCAACGCGAGACGTCGGCTCCGGACGCGACGGCACGAGTCGTGGCCGTGGCGATGCTTTGGATAACGGCCGTGCTGCTCGTCGACGCAGGTTCTACGCGCTGGACCCAACGCGGGCTGGGCATCTGCACCTGGTTGGTGTTGGTCTGGCTGCTGCGCGGCGAGTCGCCGTTGGTCCGGATGCAAACCGCAGTGGTGATCGTCTTCGCCTCGATCGTCGAGTACACCTTCTCGCCACTTCTGGAGGTCTACACCTATCGCTTCGACAACGTGCCGATGTACGTGCCTCCCGGCCACGGTCTGGTCTACCTGGCTGCGCTGGCAATCGGTCGGCTCGAATGGGTACAGGCGCACCTGCGACTCTGCACCGCAGCGGTCATGTTGGGCGGAGGCGCTTACGCGGCATACGGGCTCACCTCGGCCGGTCGTCTCGACGTCCTCGGCGCCTTCTGGTTCCTCTGCCTGGCCGGCTTCTTGCTATGGGGTCCATCTCGAGGTCTTTACGTCGGTGCGTTCCTCGTCGTCACCTATCTCGAGATTGCCGGTACGGCGTTGGGCACCTGGACGTGGCAGGCGGTGGACCCCACGGGCCTGATCCCGATTGGCAACCCGCCGTCCGGCGCGGCGGGCGGATACGGGTGGTTCGACCTTGCAGCGCTGCTGCTGGCTCCTGCCTTGCTGACCTCCTGGCACGACCTCAGAAGGAGAGTCACTCGTACTCGTGCGAGTTGACCTTGTCTCGGGAGGCGCCGAAGTTGAGAACCGTACCTCCGGCTGCTGGGTACATCGGCGCTGACGTGTTCGTGCTGCCGACGTAGGCCATCGCCTGCTCGTGCAGCCGGCCGTTCGACGACAAGGCGTTGCCCCCCAATGGGCCGGGGCGGCCGTCCAGGCTCGTGAACGTCCCACCGGCCTCATCGACGACCACAGCCAGGGCAGCCATGTCCCATAGCGCGAGCTGCGGTTCCATCGCCAGGTCGACCGCACCTTCGGCGACCAGCATGTGGGACCAGAAGTCGCCGTACGCGCGGCTCCGCCAGCAGCGGCGAACCAACGAGAGAAACTGCTCTTGGCGCCCAACTGCCTCCCAGGAGTCGAGCGAGGAGTAGGACAGCGAGGCATCCTCGAGGGACGACACGTCGGAGACCCGACAAGGCGATGCCGCTGACAGCGACTTGCCGGTCCAGGCCCCGCCGCCAAGCGCTGCCCACCATCGTCGCCCGAGTGCCGGCGCGGACACCACCCCTGCGACCACCCGGTCCTCGACCATCACCGCGATGAGTGTCGCCCATACGGGTACCCCGCGGACGAAGTTCTTGGTGCCGTCGATGGGATCGATCACCCAGCGTCTCGGACCCCAGCCTTTCGAGCCTGACTCCTCGGCCAGCACCGCATCTCGCGGCCTCGCTCGCCCCAGGCTCCTGCGCAGAGCGACCTCCACCGCCTCGTCGGCGTCCGACACCGGCGTGAGATCGGGCTTGGTCACCACATGCAGGTCGAGCGCCTTGAACCGGCTCATGGTCAACGAGTCAGCGTCGTCGGCTAACACATGGGCCAGACGCAGGTCGTCGGTGTGATCGGACGGCATTCGGTCAGCGTACGACGGACGAGACCGCTTCGGTCGGAGCCTCGCGGAGCGCGGCAGGCGCATTGCCCATTGGTCTGTTGGACCTTTTGCGAGGTCCGCCCGGCTGGAAGGATGAACTCGTGCTCGATGAGATCAACGGGTTGCCTGTCCATCCGCTGGCGGTGCACGCCGCGGTTGTGATGGTGCCGTTGGCGGGTTTGCTCGGCGTGCTGTTCGCCGTGCCCCGCCTGCGCCGATGGGCGAGGATTCCGCTCGCATTCGTGGCGGTCGGTGCTGTGCCGGCCGTCTATGTGGCCAAGGAGAGCGGCGAGAAGCTTTCCGCAGTCTTGGGCTTCAGCTCACCCAGCGCCGACAGCGCCGCCGCGAAGATTGTGCGCCAGCATGCCGAGAGAGCCGACCTCCTCTTCATCCTCGTGATCGCCTACGCGGTGGCCACTTTGGTCGCGCTGGCTGTGTCGGCCAAGGCTGACGAGCTCCCTGCGGTTGCCTCAGCCGCACTGTCGGTCCTGCTGGTCTTAGGTGCGGGCGCCCTCGCCGTCCAGACATTCCGCGTCGGCGAAAGCGGTGCCCAGGCCGTCTGGAACCCGACGGGCGAGCAGAGCTTCACCCCTGACAACTGATGCGCAGTGGTGTGGCCGGCGACTGAGGGCAGCACTGCACTGGTCTCAGGGCGGCTGGGCTGTCAGTCGCCCTCGGTGCGGTCCCGGCTGGTCAACAGGCGACGAAACGACTGCACCCGCTCGGCCTCAACCCGTCCGTCCGCCACCGCATCGTCGAGGGCGCACTCGGGCTCGACCTCGCCGTGGGTGCAGCCGCGCGGGCAGTCGACTGTCAACACGGCCAGATCCTCGAAGGCACCGATAAGCTCACGGGGATCGACGTGAGCGAGGCCGAACGAGCGAATTCCCGGCGTGTCGACGACCCAGCCGCCGTCCGGAAGTTCCAGCGCCAGCGCTGAGGTGGAGGTATG
>JACCSH010000201.1 GCA_013813125.1 Nocardioidaceae bacterium
CGCGCTGAGAGCTCTGGCCACTCCTTGCCCAGTCGGGCGTGAAGCGAAATCGAACGCGCCATCAAGTCACGGAAAAGCATTCGGTCGCGCTTGTACCACGACGCGGCCGAGCCGTCGGCTGACGAGACCAGGGCAGAGTCGAACTGCGACAGCAACCACCACTTGAGATCAACGTGGGCGATGCTCGCCTCAGGGTTCAGTTTGGCGGTGTCGCGGACCGGAGCGACCTGGCGCGCGGCACCAGCCACCATCGTCTTCGCACGACCTAGCTTTCCGGTCGGTGCAGTCGGTTCCTTACCTTTGCGCGGTGGCTTGCGGCGTCTGGCTTTCGGGAAGGCGTCGAGGTCGGTCTTCGACTGGGAGTCGTCGTACCGCTTGCGCAGTTCCCTCAGCTCCGGCAGCCGCTCCAGCACGTCACGGTGCATGCGCTGTGGTCCTTCGAGGATGTCCTCGATAGCCATCAAGCCCATCTCGGCAGGTCCGTACTGCATCGACAACAGGTGCCTGACCTGGGTCTCGAAGCTCTCCCGAACGAGCCGGCCACCTCGCTCATACGGCGAGTGGAGCAGCGCCGCGATGATGCGGTTGCGACGGTGGAAATAGGCCTGCCAGTCGATGGTGTCGTCCTTTTCATGCCACGGCACATGCCATACGGCGACGCCGGGCATCGTGACGGTCGGGTAGCCGGCCTGAGCGGCCCGCAGACCGAACTCGGCGTCGTCCCACTTGATGAACATAGGCAGCGACAGACCGATCTCACGAACCACTTTGGTGGGGATGAGACACATCCACCAGCCGTTGTAGTCGACGTCGATGCGCCGGTGCAGCCACGGCGTCGAGCGCAACGAGTTGTGGGCGAAGTTGTGACCATGCCAGGTGTTGGGTGCGGGTCCCCAGAACCAGCGGTACTTTGCCACGGTCTCCCCGAACGCATGCAGCACCGAACGGTCGTACAGGCTGAACATCTGGCCGCCGACAAGCGTCGGTTGCTTTGCGAGGTCAGCAAAGGCAACAGCGCGCAGGATTCCCTCCGGCTCGCAGACGACATCGTCGTCGAGGAGCAAGACATAGTCGGCGTCTGCCTTGCTGGTCGCCTCATCCATGGCACGCGAGAAGCCGCCCGAGCCACCAAGGTTGCCCTGTTCGATCAGCCGGAACTTGTCGCCTAGAGCGGTAGCTACCTGTTCGTACAGCTCGTGGTCGGACACCTTCTGGGTGCCCTGGTCGATAACCAAGATCTCGTCGATTACGTCCAGCACAGCCGGCTCCTGTGAGAGCTTGATGAGCTGGTCGACGCAGAACTCGGGCCGGTTGAAGGTGGTGATACCGATGCAGAGCTTGCCCGAGGTCAACTTGTCGGTCTCAAAGCCCCACACGGCTGTCTCGAGCGTCAGTGGCTGCTCGCCGGCCTCGACGTCGAACCAGTACCACCCCCCGTCGATGAAGGGTTTCAACGGCAGGTCGAACTCCAGGAGCTGCGCGTCGTCGCTGTCAACGACCGCAGAGTCGGCGCGTTGCACATGGCCCTTTGCCGTTGAACGGTAGACGATGACCGTCCCCTGTCCGCAGAGGCGCATGGACAGCTTTACGGTGTCGCACGTCGTCCACCGTCGCCAGTAGCTCGCTGGAAAGGCGTTGAAGTAGGTGCCAAAGGTCAGCCGCCGCTCTTTGGCAACGACGGCGCCGACATTGCCGGAGATGGTTCCGTAGCCGCCCATCCCCCGCGGTGCGTCCACGCGGTCCTCCGAGGAGCCGCTGTCGGTTGCCGATTCGTCGTCTTCGCTGCCTGACTGCCGCGACGTGCTCTCCCCTGCACTGAAGCTGGAAACTCCGCCGACGTACAGCGGTCGGATGTCTAGCTCCTGGTCCGCTCGCATGATCGTGCGTTGGACGATGCGCAATGCCGTAGCAGGCTTGGCGTCGGGCTCAGCATCGTCGGAGGCGGCTGCACCGCCTTCGCGCGGAGGAGCCTCGACAATGTCAGTCACAGTCAGTCATTTCCTTCGAGCGGGGGGCGTCATCCGGCTTCCGTTACGGTATCAGCCGAGGTCGAACACGGCGCGGAACCCGGCGAGGGGCTCTACGAGGTGCGGAGTGCAACGCGCACCGTCGAACCGGCTACCACTCCGGCGGTGATCTCCAAGAGGTGCCGCAAGATGGCCCGGTTTCAGTGCCGCCGGCCGCGCCGGCAACCGGTAAGGTCACGGAGGCAGGCTTTCCGCCAACCGGCCAGCGTGTCGGTCGGGGTGTTGCAGGGCGTCGCGAGCCTTGTGGCCGCCCGGCTCTGGAGGGACAGATGCGTCGAAGACGAGGAGCACGATGAGGCTGGGTAGGCGGGCAAAGGGACCTGAAAGGGCGGCGAAAGCTGCGAAGCGGGTCTTTGTGCATGTCGGGGCTCCAAAGACGGGAACGACGTACCTGCAGAACGTCCTCTACGCCAACCGTGACGCGTTGGCCGAGCAGGGAGTTCTCTACCCCTATACGGATCCGGGCCAGTCGTTCCGGTCGATGCTCGACTTCCGCCAGGCGACCTGGGCAGGTTCTAAGAAGGGTCAGTTCGCAGGCGAGTGGGAGACCGTCGCCCAACGCACCCGCGAGTGGACCGGCGACACCGTCATCATCTCCAGCGAGCTGCTCGGCGGCTCGTCTCCTGAGCGGATCGCCGTCGGGGTCGCGAGCCTCCAGCCGGCAGAGGTGCACGTCATATTCTCGGCGCGTGACTTCGCCAGGCAGCTCGTCTCCGACTGGCAGGAACACATCAAGCACAAGCACACCGTGACCTTGGAGAAGTTTCTCGACGACCTGGTTGAGCTGGGACTCGACGCACCAGAGCCCTTCGGGGAGCTCTTTTGGGGCATGCACGACGCGGCTCACGTGCTGCCGTTGTGGGAGACGGTCGTGCCGCCCGAGAACATCCACGTGATCACGGTCCCGCCTCCCGGCGCACCGGCCGACACCCTGTGGCGACGGTTCTGTTCCGTAACCGGGCTCGCCCCCGACCGCTACGAATCCCCCAGCACACCGGCGAACCGTTCGATGGGCGTCGCCGAGACCGAGCTCGTACGCCGAATGAACGCCGAGGTTCGCGGCATGAGCGTCGAGATATACGACACTCTGGTCCGGAGGTTGTTAGCTGAGGACATACTGGGCGGCCAGTCCGCCAAACTGATGTTGCCCCCGGATCGGATGGAATGGGCGTGCGAACGCTCACGGCAGCTCATCGAGAACTTGCAGAAGGCCGGCTACGCGGTTGCAGGCGACCTCGAGGAGTTGATGCCGCGGCCAGCCGACCATGCGGGCTACGTCTCTCCGACGATGCAGACGGAGGCCGACCTCGGCGACGCGGCGATCCGCGCAGCGACGGGCCTGCTGCGCCACGCAGGGCGTCAGCGTCGGCGCATCCTCGAGCTGCAGCGCGAGATCAAGGGACTGGATCCGATGCCTCCAGCTAAACCGCCTGGGCGTTACCAGCGCACCCGACGAGCCACCGGAAAGCTGCTTCGCCGCCTCCACCTGAGATAGCCGGCGGCTGTCACTCGGCAGCGGCTAATGCTCGAGTCGCGCGCGTCGGATCCAGCGACGCTGGCGTTCCGATATCCGGCTCACCGGAGTCGGCGAACTGGTGGACAAGTCACGAACCACGTCGAGGGCTACTTCTAAGAGCTGGCCCTCGGAGAGGTCGTCGGGCATCGCCACGTCTGCTGGCGCAGGATTCGGCCGGAGGTCCTCGAGGTTGCCCACGACTCGATAGCCTCCGCGGTCGAGTGCGTCGATGGTTGCCGACGCGATCTTACTGATCGGTCCTGCGCATTCCCGGGGAACAGCGAGCCCACCATGGGCTCGTCTCGCGGACAGCGTCTCCTTGACCAACTTGCGCTTGATCTGATTGCGATAGCTCAACCAGGCGAAGTCTTCGGGCAAGCGAGCGTTGAGGCGTCTCAACAGCTCGGTCTCGGCCGTTCCCAAAGACTCGTTACGTCGGCCGTTGTCCAGCTCGAAGTCGATGGCGGGAAGCTCGATGGCCTGGCTGAACCGACGCCACAACTCTTGCCGATCGGCGCCAGACTTGGGCACAGTCACCACGATCACCGACTCAGGACCCACGACCTTCGCCCAACGCGCTGCCAGAGCAGCGACGTCCTGGGGTGTCCAGAACGGCTCCTCGGCGTCGGCGGGCGCGGACGAGCCCACGAAGGGCGCCGTCGCCATGACCGACCGGAGAAACTCGCTGTAGGTCTGGTGGTCGCGGTTCTTCAGCCGCTCTTGCCAGACGGCCGGCAGTTGCCTTCCAAGGTCTCGAACGGTCAACACGACCCGTACGTCACTGCCCGTGAAGCTCTTGACCGCGGCTGGAATCTTCTTGCGAGGTGTGCGGGCGAACGTCTCATGTGAGACGACAGCAGACCCTGACCAAGCGTTGATCTCCTCGACCAGTCGAGGCCAGGCTCCGGCCACCTGCTCAGCGGGGTGATGGAACGCCGCATCACGCAGATCCAAGGATGCCAGGAAGTGAGCACTGTTGGCTCCGCCTGGGTAGAGAACCCCAGATTTGCGCAGCCGCTTGCGGTTGAGCCACATATTCCGCTGCAGGTACGTCGTGCCTGTCTTGGCAACGCCTACATGGAGGAAAACGGTGCGTGACAGAGGAGTCTCCTATGATCCAGCAGGACGTGGCTCAGCCGTGGTCGTCCGATCCTAGCGAGTCGCGGCTACGCCTTGTGCTGTCTGCACGATGACGGGTGGGACCGAAGATGGTCCAGCGCGTCCCGGCGACATCTACGCCGCCGGCCCGCTCAGGCCGCGAACGCTCAGGCTCGGACCTGGGGAACAACCTCGGCGTCGGGCTCGCCGATGGAGATTGGCCGCCGCTTTGAGACGTAGACAGCTCCGGCGATGATCGCGGTTGCGACGAGGGCGATGATGAGCCTGAGCGTGGTGTTGGAGTCGTCGCCGTACGTCATCTTCACGACCGCGGCAGCAATCAGGAGCGACACCAAGTTCATCACCTTGAGCAGCGGGTTGATCGCCGGTCCAGCCGTGTCCTTGAACGGGTCCCCCACGGTGTCGCCGATGATCGTGGCTTCGTGGGCAGGCGAACCCTTTCCGCCGTGGACGCCGTCCTCGACGAGCTTCTTGGCGTTGTCCCATGCGCCGCCAGAGTTGGCCAAGAAGACGGCCATCAAGGTGCCTGTACCGATGGCGCCCGCGAGGAAGCACGCCAGCGGACCGACACCGAGGCCGAAGCCCACCGCCACGGGCGCCAAGATCGCTAGCAGACCGGGTGTTGCCAGCTCTCGAAGTGAGTCGCGGGTGCAGATGTCGACAACCTTGCCGTATTCTGGCCGGCCCGTCCCCTCCATGATCCCCGGGATCTCACGGAACTGGCGGCGGACCTCGTACACCACGGCCCCGGCGGCGCGTCCTACTGCGCTGATCGCTAGTCCGGAAAAGAGGAAAACCACCGCCGCGCCGATAAGGAGGCCGACCAAGTTGGCGGGGTCCACGATATTGATGATCCCCTCCAGACCTAGACCCTCGGTGACGCTCATGTCGGTCAGGTTCCCCGCGACCTCCCCAGTGGCGGTGGTGATCGCATCCGTGAACGACCCGAAGAGCGCGGTCGCGGCGAGCACCGCTGTGGCAATGGCGATGCCCTTGGTGATGGCCTTCGTCGTGTTACCGACTGCGTCGAGTTCGGTGAGAATGGCGGCACCTCGCTCGTCGACGTCACCTGACATCTCCGCGATGCCTTGGGCGTTGTCGGAGACTGGCCCGAACGTGTCCATGGCCACGATGACACCCACCGTCGTCAGGAGGCCGCAACCTGCAAGAGCGACAGCGAAGAGCGACACCACGATGGACCCGCCACCGAGCAGGAAGGCGCCATAGACGGCGCCGCCTATGA
>JACCSH010000221.1 GCA_013813125.1 Nocardioidaceae bacterium
TGCCAGGATCGCAGCCTGGCGAGGACCAAGGAGAGTCCCCTCCTCGAGCAACGCCTGCCCGGCGGTGACGTCCTCACCCCGCGGCCGGACGTGCTCGCCGGGCGTCGGAAGCCGGGTGATCGAGACGTTCGCGCGACCGCCGTCGGTCCACTCGATCGGGACCACGACGTCGGCACCGGACGGCATCGGGGCTCCGGTCATGATCTTCACGGCCTGACCGCGAGGCAGGGCGTATGCCTTGCTCTGTCCAGCCGCTGACTCACCGACGACTGGCAGCGTCACCGGGTCGGCCCTCGTGGCCTCGGCGACGTCGGCATGGTGGCACGCGTAACCGTCCATCGCCGAGTTGTCGAAACCGGGGAGGTCTATCGGCGAGGTGATGTCCTCGCAGATCGGCAAACCGAGTGCTTCCAGCAAGGGCTGCTGATAGGCGGGCAGCGGCGCGACCAGCTCCAGGATCTTGGTCAGGTGCTCTTCAACGCTGCGCATCGACATCTCTCGCTCGCGGGCTCGGGTCCGTCAGCCCCAGGCAGGTCTCGCCTCCGGGTTATCAGCCCTCCGGCCAACGCCCAGTCTGGCCTCTCGATCATCAGCCTCCGCCAACGACCAGTCTCGGCTCCGGCTCGTCAGCCCTGCGGACAACGACCACCCTAACGCTCAGAGGGTGCACCACCAGAGGGCCACATGCCGGGCGCGCCCTCGGCGGTGATCTCGGTGTCGCCGACGACCTTGGCGCCCGGCCCGAACGTCCAGTCACCGTGAACGCGCAAGCTGCTGGCATCGATTAGCGAAGGTGGACCGGTTGGGAACCGGGACTCGAAGCTGTCGATCAGCTTGTAGAACGCTGGGTCAAGGTCGACGAAGGGCGCCTCCGACACCCCGTCGGCCAGTTGAACCGAGTAGTCGTCGCGGAGCTCATAGACGTCGGAGCGCAATCCCAGGAGGTCGTTGGTCGACTTGACCGGCAAGAAGCGCGTCCGCTCGACCTCGAGCGCCCGGGCGCCGGCGAACACCTCGACAGCTGAACCCATCGCCGTCTCGATCTGGATCACTTCGGGTGAGGCCGAGTCTGAGGGGTCGACTGTCTTGACGTTGCGGATCAGCGGGAGCCGCAGAATTCCGCCGCTTGCGTGCACTGTCGCGGCGAGGGCCCCAAGGTCGACCCACAGATTGTTGCAGTTGAAGAACCGGTGGCGAGCGAGGTCGGCGAAGTGGTCGGCTTCCTCGGACGCCGTCTGCGCGCTTTCGCGTAGCACCAGCTGGTTGTCGCGCTTGCGGACTGCGAGGTGGCCGCCTTTGCGGTCCGCCGCCGTACGACGACACACCTCACTCGCAAAGGGCACCTCGCTCGAGGCGAACCAGCCCGCGACGCGGGGGTCGGCCGTCGCGCGTAGGTTGTCGGCGTTGGACAAGAACGCATAGCGGTAACCCGATTCGAGGAGCTGTTCAAGCACTCCCGACGCGTCCAGAGCGGTGTAGACGTCACCGTGGCCAGGTGGGCACCACTCGAAACTCGGGTCCGGTGGCCACTCGACCGGGGTGAGGTCGTCGGCCCGCAGCTTGGGCTCACGGTTCTGCATGAAGTCGAGCGGCAAGCCGTCGACAGGCAGGTCGGGGTAGCCGGACAGAGCGTCGAGCGTGTCGGCGCTCGTGCGGAAGGAGTCCATGAAGATGAGGGGAAGTCTCACGCCTAGCTCGCCACGCGTGTGGAGCACCTGACGGACGATGATGTCCAGGAAGGTCAACCCGTCTCGCACCAGCAGCAGCGTCTTGGCCTGCTGCATACCCATCGAGGTGCCGAGTCCGCCGTTGAGCTTGATGACGGCTGTGGCGTCGAGCGCAGCGCGGCCGGCCTCCGGGTCGGTGTCGAGGTCGGCCAGCCGCGGAGGCTGCGTCAGCGGTTCGATGTCGGACTCAGAGACGATGCCTGTGGCCCCTGATTCGAGCTGTTGGTAGTAGTGGCTGAAGACCTCCATCGCGATCGGGTGGACTCCCCCTGCCCGCATCTTCGCAAGGGCGGCGTCAAGGCCGGCTGCGCTCATGCAGGAGATGGTAGGCGCCTTAGAGTTGCGGCGTGACCGAGCCCATAGATCGGGCCACCAAGCAGGACCTGCGACGGCGCATGCTGGCGAGTCGTCGCTCCCGTGGCCACGACGCGATTGAGCGGGCCGCTGCCGGACTGACAGCCCAGGTGACCGCTCTGGTGGAGCGCTGCGGTGCTCACACGGTCGCTGCCTATGTCTCAATGGCTGCGGAGCCCCCAACCCGCCTGCTCATCGAGCGGTTGCACGCACAGGGGGTCACGGTGCTGCTGCCCGTGATACGGGCGGACGACGACCTCGACTGGGCCACCTTCGAACCCGAGCAGACGCGTGTCGGTCGGCTCGGCGTCACCGAACCGACCGGCCCGGCTCTTGGGGTTGCGGCTATCCAGTCGGCACAGCTCGTCTGCTGTCCCGGTCTGGGCGGTTCCGTGGATGGTCGTCGGCTCGGCAGGGGGGGCGGCTCCTACGACCGGGCGCTCGCTCGTACGCTGCCTGGCTCCCTGCGTTGCCTGCTGCTGTACGACGACGAGGTGTTGGCCGACGTACCAACTGAACCGCATGACCAGCCGGTCGATCTGCTGGTCACACCCACCCGTACGATTCCCTGCTCGCCAGCCCTCTTCGTACGATTCCCCCCCGCTCCTGGGCACCCGCGCTAGCGGATTCGTCCGACCAAGCGCGGCTATCTCCGGCGGGACCCAGTCGGACGAATCAGCGTGGACGCAGTCGGACCCGCTCGGGCGGATCAGTCAGCGGGTTGCAGAGTCAGTTCCGCCTCGGTCGCCGCTTCGACGTCCTCGCGAGTAAATCT
>JACCSH010000233.1 GCA_013813125.1 Nocardioidaceae bacterium
CCCGACTTCAGCGGCAACCCGCACCTCCTGGTGCAGCTTTTCGACGCGGCCCCCGAGGTGTTCGCCCATAACGTCGAGACGGTGCCCCGCATCTTCCGCCGTATTCGACCCGGGTTTCGCTACGATCGCTCGCTCGAGGTCATCACGGCGGCTCGACAAGCCGGCCTGGTAACCAAGTCCAACCTGATACTGGGTATGGGTGAGACTCGAGACGAGGTCAGCCGGACTCTGCAGGACTTGCGCGAGGCGGGCACCGACCTCATCACGATCACCCAATATCTGCGCCCGTCAGTGCGCCACCACCCGGTCGAGCGCTGGGTCAAGCCCGAGGAGTTCGTCGAACTGCGCGACGAGGCCCTGGCGATCGGTTTCGCGGGGGCAATGAGCGGCCCGATGGTCAGATCGTCGTACCGAGCCGGTCGGCTCTATCAGCAGGCCCTGGCGTCCCGGCAGCTCACTGAGGCCATCACCTGAACGAATCGACCGGCAGTCTCGCCTGCACCATCGCCCGCACCAACAGTTCAGCACACACGAAGAGAGCAGCAGTTCATGGCCAAGGACCCCTCCACCCCCAAGAAGCAGGGGGCGTTCAGCAAGCTGATCCAGGCCTACAAGGTCACCAAGCGAAACGACAGGTACGTCGGGTGGGTCTGCCTGGCTTGGTTCCTCGGCGTCGGCCTGCTCGTAGGGGTCCTGGTGTGGTTCGTCCTTGGGCGAGATCTCGCCAGTTTGCTTGCCGCTTTTCTCATCGGCATCCCTGCGGGCCTGTTGGCTGCCACCGTCGTGTTCGGAAGGAGAGCTGAGAAGTCGGCCTACGCCCAGATCGAGGGGCAACCGGGCGCCGCTGCGGCGGCTCTTGGTGTGTTACGCCGGGGCTGGACGGTGCAGACGGCGGTGGCGGTCACCAAGAACCAGGATCTCGTGCACCGAGTGGTCGGCCGCCCCGGAGTCATCCTCATCGGTGAAGGCAACCCGGCCAGAGTTCGCCACCTCCTTGGCGTGGAGAAGAAGAAGCATGCACGGGTGGTCGGAGTGGCGCCGATCTACGACATCGTCGTCGGGGACGATTCCGGCTCGGTGCCCATCAAACGACTTTCGAAGCACGTGATGAAGCTGCCCAAGAAGATCCGCCCTGCGGAAGTAACGGATCTCCTCCAACGGCTCAAGGCACTTGATGCGATGCGTCCCCAACTGCCGGTACCGAAGGGCCCAATGCCCAACCCCAAGCAGGCGCGTCAGTCGATGCGCGGTCGCTGACGCGTCAAGTGGGCCAAAGCGGTAGAGACCATGGGGGGAACGGGCGTCGTCGCGTGGCCGTGATAGGCGGCGGCGTCTCGGGGTTGACCGCTGCCTATCTGCTGCGGCGTACCTGTCACGTCACGCTTTTTGAGCGTGAACCGCGACTTGGCGGCCACGCTCATTCTCACTCCGTGCGGAGCGGGAGGACGAGCGCCACCGTCGACTCCGGTTTCATCGTGCTGAACGACCGCAGCTATCCGCTGTTGCGCCGGCTGTTCCACGAACTGGATGTGGGCGTGCGTCCTACCGAGATGAGCATGGGCATCGTCTGCGAGGGCTGTGGCCTGCAGTACGTCGGTGGTCGCGGCGCAAAGGGTATCTTCGCGCAACGCAGGAGGCTTGCCGACCCGACGTTCTGGCGTCTCCTGCGCAGCGTTCGGCGCTTCCAGGTACTCGCGCTCGCTCATCTCGAGGCGAGGCCGAACTCGCTGGAAACGCTCGGCGAGTTCCTGCAGCGGCATCAGTTCCGCCGGCACTTCGTGGCGCATTATGCCTTGCCGGTAGTTTCCTGCGTCTGGTCCAGCGGTTACGAGGACTCGCTCGACTACCCCGCCGCCTACCTGTTTGCGTTCCTGTCCCACCACGGTTTCCTGAGCTCCGGCGACACCCCGCAGTGGTTCGTCGTCGAGGGCGGCTCCCGCTCGTATGTCAATCGGCTCAGGAACCAGCTGGCCGACGTACGCACGGCTTCACCTGTCATCCGCGTGCGGCGGGAGGCAGACGGGGTGGTCATCGAGCACGGGGTCGCGGGTTGCTTCGAGGCTGACCAGGTTGTGATCGCGACCCACGCCGACGAGGCACTCGCCCTGCTCGCCGACCCGTCGGCCGCGGAGGTGGAGGTGCTCGGCGCCTTTCGTTACTCCACCAACGCGACTCAGCTGCACCGAGACGATTCGGTGCTTCCTGAGCACCGGCGCTCGCGCGCCAGTTGGAACCTCCAGCTGACGTCGTGCGACCAGCGCTCAGACGTCGTGCAGGTCAGCTACTGGATGAACCGCCTTCAGCACCACCCCAAGGAGCACCCCCTGGTCGTAACATTGAACGGAGCCGGTCGGGTAGCCCCCGACTTGATAGTTGCGGAGATGAGCTACACCCACCCGCTCTTCACACCTGCCTCAGTGGCCGCGCGGCGTCGCCTCGCCGCACTCAACACCGACCGCACCGCGTACGCCGGTGCCTATCACGGTTGGGGCTTCCACGAGGATGGTTGCCGTTCGGGAGTCGCTGCGGCGGCGCACTTCGGGGTTGCCTGGTGACTGTTCCTTGTCGTGAGATGTCTGTGCCGGCCCTGGTCAAGGGCGAGGTCCGCCATGCGCGTTTCGCTCCGATCAAGCACTCGTTCCGGTACCGCGCGCACCAATGGCTCATCGACATCGACTCCCCAGACATCGCGCCCCGTCCGCTCAGAGCGTTGGTGTCCTTTCGGGCGAGAGACCATGTCGGAGCCGTCCGCGGCACGCTCGGTGAGAACGTGCGTGCGTTTCTCGCGGCGCAGGGCGTCTCATGGACAGCATCCCGAGTTCTCATGTTGGCGAATGCCCGAACCTTCGGGTACGTCTTCGACCCTTTGACGGTGTTCTGGTCGTACGCCGAAGATGGCACGCTCGAGGGAGTGCTGGCTGAGGTACACAACACTCATGGCGAGCGTCATGGCTATGTGGTCGAGATCAACGAGGAGGGGGTCGGGCGAGCTGACAAGACGTTCTACGTGTCACCGTTCTTTGGCGTCTTCGGCGACTACCAGCTCA
>JACCSH010000248.1 GCA_013813125.1 Nocardioidaceae bacterium
GAAGAACCAGCTCCATCACCACAGCGTCCACATCGCCTGGGTAGTAGCGAGGACGCTGAGCGATCTCGACAAAACCGCGAGCGCCATACAGACGCTGTGCAGCTGGATTGTCGGCCGCCACCTCGAGGAGTATGCGCTCACAACCCCGGTGGACCGCCTCCACCAGGAGACGGTCGAGCAGTTGACCGGCAAGACCGCGACCCCGCTGAGGAGATGCCACGGCGAGCCGTTGTACGTCGGCCATCTCGCCGCCGTACGAGAGCACAGCCCAGCCGATCACCTCCTCACCCGCCACCGCAACCGCGATGAAACGGCTGGTGCCCATCTCAGCAAGCTCCGCGTCGACCGTCCGTGGGGACCATGCTCCCCGACCGAAGGTCTCGAGCTCGAGCACCACGATCTTGTCGAAGTCGCCTTCCTCAGCGGGCCTGATGCAGACGTTGCCAGGTTCTGGCTGACCCTCACTCATCGTGCGACTCGCTTCCGTAGGCCAGGCTCGCTGATGTCGGGACGTCGGAGGTAGAGCGGTTCAACTGGCAGCAGCCGCGCGTCGCCAGTCGAGACCAGCCGTGCCAGGTCAGCGGCAGTGGGAAGCTCCGGCGTCAACGCGTGCGGGAAGTCCGCGGGATAGAGGCGGGGGCCCATCCCGGCGACCGGGCCATCATCGGCTACCTGGGCGGGTTTACTCACGGCAGGGCCGCTCACTCGATGCGTGGGTGAGGAGTAACGGGCCCAGTAGACCTCCTTGCGGCGAGCGTCCGTGGCCACCATGAAGGAACCCTGAGAGGTCACGCCCGCGGCCACGACGTCGAGTGTGCACACTCCCACCGCGCGAACCTCAAGCACGGTAGCCAGGGTGCGAGCGGTCACGAGTCCGACGCGCAGACCTGTAAAGGGACCCGGGCCAACTCCGACGGCGATGCTCGCCACATCCCTCATCGTCACGCGGGCATCGGCCAGCACGCCACGGATGCTAGGTGCCAGCAGTTCCCCGTGACGCAGCGGATCCACGGCGGTGGACTCGGCGACTACTCGATTCCCGTCATGCAGAGCGACCGTCACCGCATGAGTGGCGGTGTCAAAGGCCAGAAGCACAGTTCTCCTCTGCAACCAGGTGGCGCTGACGCGGTTTGCTCATGGCGCGGTCCTGGCGCGACCTCACTGCGCGCTCATGGCGCGACGTACGTCGAGGACGCGGTCACGGCGGAACGCACTCCGGCGCCCACCCATCGGGCACCCGTCGGCGTCACCGTGATGGAACGCACATCCTCCGCATCTTCTTCTGCTGCCTGGCCCCACCGACGTGCCGCGACGGTGTCGCCACCCCGCGTTCGCTCGATCGCCACCGAGAGCAGGTTCGTGGCGAGCCCTTCGGCGATGCCCTGGCCCCACTCGACCACCGTCACCGATTCATCGAGAGCAGCGTCAAGGTCCAGGTCGTCCAGCTCGAGAGTGCTGCCAAGCCGATAAGCGTCGACGTGAACGAGCGCCGGGCCATGCCCCATCGGCGGGTGAACGCGGGCAATCACAAAGGTGGGAGATGTGACCTCGCCTCGCACCCGCAACCCCTTGGCGATTCCCCGCGTCAGGGTGGTCTTGCCCGCACCCAGGTCGCCGGTCAGGATCACCACATCGCCGGGCTTGGCCAGGCGGGCAATGCAGCCACCTACTGCCCAGGAGTCATGCGGCGACCTCGTCACCACCTCCACCGGTAGGGCCTTACCCAGAGTCAGACAGGTGCCAGCCGGGGGGGCGAGCTCGGCATAGCCACGTCGCTGCCAGAAGTTCACCGTGGCGGGGAGGTCGCTGCGAATTCGGAGCACCACGTCGTCGTACCCGCGGTCCGCGGCGACCTCCTCGGCGACTCCAACCACGGCTGTGGCCACTCCTCGAGACTGAAGGTGAGGAAGAGTCGCCACTCCTCGCAGCCGCAAGGCGCCGTTGCCCTCATCGGCAAACAGCAGCGCGCCGGCGGGGACGCCGTCGACTCTGCACAGGAGTCCGCCGTCGCGCTCGATCACCTCCGCCACCGACTCCACAGTCTGCTGGGCCGTCGCTGGGGGACCGACTCTCTCCTGGGCGGACACTGCGACCCGCATTGCGGCCTGGATCACCGCACAGACCTCGGCCGCGTCGTTGACCGACGCCTCCACGACCTCGAGATCGCTCACCGGCCCCGCTCCTCGACCTGCTCGTCGA
>JACCSH010000249.1 GCA_013813125.1 Nocardioidaceae bacterium
CTTGCGCCTGAGATCATGTCATGTCGCTCCGGTGATGATCTAATGCAACCCCGGTGCTGGTAACGGTGAAGGGGAGTGGCGATGAGAGTCGCGTTGTACGGCGGCACGGGGATGATCGGTTCCCGCATCGCCAAGGAGGCCCTGTCGCGAGACCACCGGGTCACGACTATCTCGCGTACCCCCAGCAACGACGTACCGATCGGCGCTCGGGCGAGGACAGGCGATGCTGCCGACGCAGATGATGTGGCGCGGGTGGCGGCGGAGCACGACGTGGTGGTATCGGCGATCGGACCCAGCCGTACCGGCGCGAGACCCCAGATCTTCTTGCATGCTCTCGCCTGCCTGGCCGAGAACGTGGGCACTCGACGGCTCGTCGTAGTGGGTGGTTCGGGCAGCCTCGAGGTGGCACCAGGTTTGCGTCTGCTTGACCGGCCTGGCTACCCAGCGGCCAGCAGGCCAGAGGCTTTGACGCAGGCGGCAGCGCTCGAGCTGCTCAAGGACACCGGCGCAATCGTCGACTGGGTCTACGTCTCGCCAGCGCCTCTCATCCAACCGGGGGGCCGCACCGGAAGATATCGGATCGGCATCGATGTGCCCGTCGGCGACTCGATCAGTGCAGAGGACTACGCCGTCGCGATAGTCGACGAGATCGAGGTCCCGCGGTTTCACCGCATCAGGTTCAACGTCGCGCACTGAAGCGGTCCGCGGTTTCCACGGACGCTCAGACAATCGGCGGCACGGGAGGGCCCTCAGACGACGGCGTCTCGGGGGTGGGCGTAGGAGCCGGTGACGGCTGATTGGTCGGTTGCGGTTGTGGCGGTGGCGGAACGGCCGGCTGGGTCTCAAAGATCTTGACCGCGATGAGGAGCGCCAGAGTGGCGATAGCCACCACGAGTGCGAACGCCAGCAGATGCGACCATCGGCTGGCCGACGCGAGGACGGCTGGCCACGGCAGCGGCCAAATCCGCCACCGTCCCGGACCCGATCTGGCCGCCCAGTGTGGGCGGAAGTTCGGCCCGCGCGCATCGGTTACAGGACCCAGGTGCTCCAGAGCCACAGGCGTGAGCAAGACTCGGCTCGCCGTCAGCCCGGCTTGCCAGGAACCGGCGGGGACAGCCACCCACGGCGAGATCTCTGCGTCGTCGAGCTGTGAATCGACGACCGTAAGGGCACCGCTGGAAACCGCCTCCTCGATGGCTTGCAGGAAACGGGCGCGGGCGAAGGAATCGAGCTCCGCTCCCCGGCTGAGCATGGCAGCGGCGACGAACGTGTCCTCGCGTCGTCCTGCGTAGACGATTCCCGCGTCGGTCGCCTCCAGTCTGCCGAGCAGGGTGACCGCCCCTAACCGAGGCGGGTCAGCGGAGATCAAGGTGTCGAGGATGGGCGGCCCGTCGTTCGACATACGCCTCCGGTCCTTATCGGCTTGGCCACGCCACTGCCGCTACTGCGGCTTTGGGGCATCTGTAACACTTACGAGAATACGGCGACGAGCGCTCGCGAAGGGAAGCAACGTGACGACCAGCGAGCGGACAGTCGCCTCGACGCCCCTGCCGGGCCCGTCACCTGACCTGATTCGATTGGCTGAGCTCGTCCAACGGGCGCTCCATGAGGTCAAGCGGGTCATCGTCGGACAAGAGCACATGGTCGAGCAGCTGATGGTGACGTTGATCGCAGGCGGGCATTGCCTGCTCGAAGGTGTGCCGGGTGTCGCTAAGACCTTAGCCGTCCGCACGCTCGCAGATGTCATCGGTGGAACGTTCGCACGCGTGCAGTTCACGCCGGATCTGGTGCCGTCGGACATCGTCGGCACTCGGATCTACCGGCCGAGCCAAGAGAGCTTCGACGTCGAGCTCGGTCCGGTGTTCGTCAACTTCGTGTTGGCCGACGAGGTCAACCGAGCGCCGGCCAAGGTGCAGTCGGCGATGCTCGAGCTCATGGGCGAACAGCAGGTATCGATCGGTGGAGAGACATTTGCGCTGCCTGACCCCTTCATCGTCATCGCCACCCAGAACCCGATCGAGTCGGAGGGCGTGTACCCGCTTCCGGAGGCTCAACGCGACCGCTTCCTGCTCAAGGTGGATGTCGAGCATCCGCGTGGTCGTGAGGAGTTCGAAATCCTTCGGCGCATGAGCGTCAGTCCTCCCACTGCAAACCAGGTGCTGTCACCGGCATTGATTCGGGAGTTGCGCACGGCTGCCGACCGGGTGTTCCTCCACAATCTGGTGGCTGAGTACATCGTGCGGATCGTTCTCGCCACCCGCTCGACCAGCGAGTTCCAGTTGCCTGAGCTCGACCAGGTGATCGAGCTGGGAGTGAGTCCCCGTGCCACGCTGGGGCTGGCGGCTGCGGGCCGGGCGATGGCTTTGATGTCCGGCCGGGACTATGTGCTTCCCCAAGACGTGGCCAAGGTGGCGCGAGACGTAATGGCCCACCGGATCATGCTCACGTTCGATGCGGCAGCCGACGGAGTCAATCCGCGAGCGGTGGTCGACCGGGTGGTGTCGACGATTGCGCCGCCCGAGCCGGTCTGGACCGGAACTGGCCAGCCGACGTTTCGTTGACGGCTCCATGAACTCGTCCCGAGGCGTACAGCCACTACGAGCCGAGCTGATGCCGCTCTCGCGCCTGGCGCCAGAACAGGTCTTGCGGCGCCTCGAGCTGCAGATCGTGAGGAGGCTCGAGGGCTTCCTGCACGGAAATCACCTTTCCTTGCTACCCGGACCGGGTGGTGAGCTGGCTGAGGCGCGCATCTATGTGCCGGGCTCAGACGACGTACGACGAATCGACTGGGCGCTGTCTGCCCGCACCACCATCCCTCATGTGCGCGACGTCGTAGCCGACAGGGAGCTCGAGACCTGGACTTTGGTGGATTTGTCGACGTC
>JACCSH010000269.1 GCA_013813125.1 Nocardioidaceae bacterium
GACGTCGCCGTATCGGGTCAGACCGTCACGGTGAAGGGCCCCAAGGGCACCCTGTCGCACACCGTCAGCGAACCCATCGAAGTCTTGAAGGCTGACGACGGTACCGTCGAAGTCAGGCGTCCCAACGATGAGCGGGAGAGCAGATCGCTGCACGGCTTGTCTCGCACCCTCATCGCGAACATGGTGACCGGGGTAACCGACGGCTACGAGAAGAGGCTGGAGATCGTCGGAGTGGGTTACCGAGTCGTGCCCAGGGGCCCGACGACGCTGGAGTTCTCGTTGGGCTACAGCCACCAGATCACGTTCACTGCACCCGAGGGCATCACCTTCACGGTCGAGGGCCCAACGCGCCTGTCCGTGCAGGGTATCGACAAGCAAGCCGTCGGTGAGGTGGCTGCCAACATTCGCAAGCTCCGCAAGCCCGAGCCCTACAAGGGCAAGGGCATCCGGTACGCCGGCGAGCAGGTCCGCCGCAAGGTCGGAAAGGCAGGTAAGTAATGGCTATCCCCCTGAAGGCCGGCAAGCACACCGCGGTCAAGACCGCTTCGCGCCAACGTCGCCAAGTGCGCGGCCGAAAGAAGATCTCGGGCTCAGCCGAGCGTCCGCGCTTGGTCGTGACGCGATCGACGCGGCACGTCTTCGTACAGGTCGTCGACGACCTCGAAGGCAAGACGATGGCGTCGGCCAGCACCATGGAGGCCGACGTGCGCGCCTTCGAAGCCGGAAAGACCGCCAAGGCACGTAAGGTCGGCGAGCTCGTCGCCGAACGGGCCAGAGCCGTAGGTGTCGAGGCGGTTGTATTCGACCGCGCCGGCAACAAATATCACGGTCGCGTTGCCGCCCTGGCTGAGGGCGCCCGCGAGGGAGGCCTTGCATTCTGATGCCTCATTCGACGTACAAGGAAGAAGGTAGTGCGACATGAGCGGACCCCAGCGCCGCAGTGGTGGCGCCGGCTCCGACCGCCGGGGGCGCGATGATCGTCGCGGCGCGGCTGCGGACAAGACCGCCTACATAGAGCGGGTGGTGGCGACGAACCGTGTCGCGA
The DNA here is from genome assembly GCA_013813125.1 of Nocardioidaceae bacterium. GTDB lineage: Bacteria > Actinomycetota > Actinomycetes > Propionibacteriales > Nocardioidaceae > JACCZJ01. The sequence continues at coordinate 1,046 of JACCSH010000269.1, forward strand.
AGGTTGTGAAGGGTGGTCGCCGCTTCAGCTTCACCGCTCTCGTCGTCGTCGGTGACGGTGATGGCAACGTGGGGGTGGGCTATGGCAAGGCCAAAGAGTTCCCCGCCGCGATTGCCAAGGGCGTCGAAGAGGCAAAGAAGTCCATGTTCAATGTCCCCCGCAGCCAAGGCACCATTCCCCACCCTGTCCAGGGTGAGAAGGCTGCCGGTGTGGTGATGCTGCGTCCGGCCGCACCCGGAACCGGTGTCATCGCCGGGGGCCCCGTGCGCGCAGTCCTCGAATGTGCGGGCATCCATGACGTGCTGAGCAAGTCGCTCGGCTCGTCGAACGCGCTGAACATCGTCGGCGCGACGGTGACCGCGCTGCGCATGTTGAAGACGCCCGAGATGATCGCTACCCAGCGGGGCCTCACGGTCGAGCAGGTCGCTCCGGCTGCCCTGCTCAGGGCCCGCGCGGAAGTGAGCGAACCGTGAGTCGACTGAAGGTGAAGCAGGTAAGGTCCGGCATCGGCAGGAAGAAGAACCAGCGTGAGACGCTCCGCACGCTCGGACTGAAGCGGATCGGTGACGTCGTTGTCAAGGAAGACCGGCCGGAGATCCGCGGGATGCTGGCCACCGTGCCCCATCTCATAGTTGTCGAGGAGGTCGACTGACATGACTCTCAAGCTTCATCACCTGCGGCCCGCGCCAGGGGCCAAGACCGCGAAGACCCGAGTGGGTCGCGGCGAGGGGGGCAGCAAGGGCAAGACGGCTGGTCGTGGCACCAAGGGCACAGGCGCGCGCTATCAGGTGCCGTTCGGGTTCGAGGGTGGGCAGATGCCGCTCCACATGCGGCTGCCCAAACTCAAGGGCTTCAAGAACCAGTTCCGGGTCGAGTACCAGGTCGTCAACCTCGACAAGCTCAGCGAACTCTTTCCCGAGGGGGGAGCTGTGACTCCCGCCGACCTGGTCGCCAAAGGCGCCGTGCGTGACAACGCACCGGTCAAGATTCTCGGCGGTGGGGATGTGACCGTCGAGCTGCAGGTCACCGCACACGCCTTCTCCGCTTCTGCGAGAGCGAAGATCACCGCCGCAGGTGGGCGAACCACCCAACTTTGAGCTCAGCTCCGCCAGCCCAGGAGGCAGCCGGTTCGAGTTGTCGAGCCGGCGGCTTCATTTCACCTCGAAGCTCGCTGCAGAGCACGAGGCCCCGGTTGCGAGATCGCGGACAGGGCTCGGGCTCTGGATGGAAGGCAGTAAGGTGGTCCTTGACTGAGAGTCGACGCCGCAGGGCTTATCCGACCTCGCCGACGACAAGGAAGAAGTTCCCCAGCCGGGAGCTTGCTGGGAGGACTTGGTGCTAGGCGCCTTCGTCAATGCTTTCCGAACACCCGACTTGCGCCGCAAGTTGCTGTTCGTGATGGGCATCATCGTGTTGTTCCGATTGGGTTCGGCCATCCCCACCCCCGGTGTCGACTACGTCAAGGTACAAGAGGGCCTCGCCGGCGTCGACGACCAGGGAATCTTCGGGCTCATCAACCTGTTTTCCGGAGGTGCACTGCTCCAGCTGAGCATCTTCGCGCTGGGCATCATGCCCTACATCACGGCCAGCATCATCTTGCAGCTGCTCGTCGTGGTGATCCCACGCCTCGAGACTTTGAAGAAAGAGGGGCAGGCCGGCCAAGCGAAGATCACGCAGTACACCCGATACCTCACGCTCGGACTCGCCATCTTGCAGTCCACTGGCATCGTCGCCCTGGCTCGCAACGGTGCGATTTTTGGTAATCAGGGCGGGGGAGAGTCTCTGCTGGTCGACGACAAGGTGACCACGCTGTTGCTGATGGTGGTAACCATGACAGCCGGCACAGCCATGATTATGTGGTTCGGCGAGCTGATCACCGAGCACGGCATCGGTAACGGGATGTCGATCCTGATCTTCACCTCAGTGGTGTCGTCGTTCCCAGGCGCCTTGTGGGGAATCAAGGAGTCAAGAGGCTGGGATGTCTTCGGCCTGGTCATCGCGATCGGTCTGGTGATCATGGCCGCGGTCATCTTCATCGAGCAGGCTCAGCGACGGATCCCCGTGCAGTACGCGCGGCGGATGGTGGGGCGCAAGATGTTCGGCGGCACTTCGACGTACATTCCGCTCAAGGTCAACCAAGCCGGCGTCATCCCGGTCATCTTCGCCAGCAGCCTGCTCTACCTGCCGACGCTCACGTCGAACTTCAACACCTCCAACTCGGGCTGGTCAGTGTGGGTGCAAAGGCATTTCGGAACCGGAGATCACCCCTACTACATGATCACCTACGTGGCCCTGATCATCTTCTTCACTTACTTCTACGTCTCGATCACCTTCAACCCGACCGAGGTGGCCGACAACATGAAGAAGTACGGCGGGTTCGTCCCCGGGATCAGGGCGGGCAAGCCCACCGAGGACTACCTCGCCTACGTACTGTCGCGCATCACGTTCCCCGGAGCCATCTACCTCGCGTTAGTGGCGTTGGTTCCTCTGATCGCTCTCGTGGTGGTGAACGCCAACCAGAACTTCCCGTTCGGCGGCACGTCGCTGCTGATCATGGTCGGCGTCGGTTTGGACACGGTCAAGCAGATTGAGAGCCAGCTTCAGCAGCGGCACTACGAAGGATTCTTGCGCTGATGCGCATTGTCTTGGTGGGTGCCCCCGGAGCTGGTAAGGGCACCCAGGCGAAGTTCATCTCAAAACACTTCGCCATTCCCTCGATCTCGACGGGCGACATGTTCCGCGCACACCTTGCTTCGGAGACCAAGCTCGGTATGGCGGCGAAGCGCTTCATGGACGTGGGGGAACTGGTGCCGGACGAGGTGACCATCGACATCGTCCGCGACCGGTTGGCCCAGCCCGATGCCGCGAACGGATTCCTCCTGGACGGCTTTCCCCGCACTGTCCCTCAAGCCGAGGCACTGAGCAAACTGCTGGCTGAACGGGGCACCCCGCTCGACGTGGTCCTAGAGCTCCAAGTCGACAATGACGAGGTGGTAAGTCGACTGTCTGGCCGCCGTACATGCAGTACGTGCGGGCGTGTATGGCACCTTGACTTCGATCCACCTCGCGAGGTGGGCAAGTGTGACGTGGACGGTGGCGAGCTTTTCCAGCGCGACGACGACCTGCCGGAGACGATCCTGCGACGCCTCGACGTCTATGCCGAGCAGACCGAGCCGCTGGTCGCCTACTACCGAGATGCCTGCTTGCTCCAGTCGATCGCTGCGCACGGCGCACTGGAAGACATTGCCGAACGGGCGATCGAGGCGCTCGAAGCAGCTCCTCGCCGTACCTGACCGGAGCCGGGCATGTTTCGCGAGCGCGGCATCGAGATCAAGACTCCCGAGCAGATCGCCTGGATGCGCGAAGCTGGTCTCGTGGTGGCCGAGGCTTTGTCTTTGCTCGAGTCCGCAGTCGAGCCTGGCGTCACCACGCGAGAGCTCGACGCGATCGCGGAGACGCACATCCGGTCAAGAGGTGCCACTCCCAACTTCTTGGGGTACCACGGATTTCCGGCCACGATCTGCACGTCGGTCAACGACGAGGTCGTGCATGGCATACCCGGCGACCGGGTTCTTCGGGAAGGCGACCTGGTTTCGATCGACTGCGGCGCCGTCGTCGAGGGTTGGCATGGTGATGCGGCTGTCACCGTGGCCGTCGGGTCGGTGTCCGACGAGCTGCACGAGCTGATGCGAGTGTGTGAAGAGTCGATGTGGCGCGGGTTCGCCAGCGCGAGGCTCGGAGGACGTCTGTCGGACATCTCTGCCGCAATCGAGGCCTATGTCCGCTCCCAAGGCGACTACGGCGTTGTCGAGGACTACGTCGGACACGGGATCGGGTCAGCCATGCACATGGCCCCTCGCGTGCCGAACTTCGGCCGACCCAGCAAGGGTCCGAAGCTGGTCCGCGGCATGGCACTGGCAGTGGAGCCGATGATCACGCTGGGCACGATCGATACTGACGTGCTCGACGACGACTGGACTGTCGTGACCACCGACGGCTCGTGGGCCGCGCACTTCGAGCATTCGTTCACCCTGACCCCTGAGGGCGCGCTCATCCTCACCGCGCTCGACGGCGGGGCGGCGAAACTGGCCGAGTTGGGAGTTGCGTGCGCGCTGGCTTAACAGCAACGGTTCGTCGGCTCGTGTCGCATCCTCGTGTCGCCTGTCTGTCCCCGCCCTCGGTCGGACGAATGGGGGGCATCGCCAATTTCTTCGTTTTCCCTCTCAGGGTCTAGACTTGGGGGTCGGCCCATCTGCGGTCCGTTTTGCCGTGCCTGGCGGCTGCCTAGCCTCCCCCGTGGAGCGAGGAACAGGCGCGTCTCACGGACAGGAGTCGGGCCGGACGTACGAGCACTATCGATTCCCACCCCATGCTCGTCCACCGGAACCATCAACCCATGCTGCTAGAGATTGCGGAGGATATGCCGAAGAAGGAAGGGGTCATCGAGATCGAGGGCACCGTCGTCGAGGCGCTCCCGAACGCCATGTTCAGAGTCGAACTCAACAACGGGCACAAGGTTCTCGCCCACATCAGCGGCAAGATGCGTCAGCACTACATCCGGATCCTCCCCGAGGACCGTGTGGTGGTGGAGCTCTCGCCCTACGACCTCACCCGCGGACGCATCGTCTATCGCTACAAGTAACTCCCTAGCAGTCCAACTCAGCCGTCAACCCGCAGGCACTCCTCCGATGCATCGGACCCAGGGGACCTGCCCACATGGAGAGCTCGATGAAGGTCAACCCGAGCGTCAAGAAGATCTGTGACAACTGCAAGGTGATCCGCCGTCACAAGCGGGTCATGGTCATCTGCGTCAACCCGCGCCATAAGCAGCGTCAGGGTTAGGCGCACCTAGGAGGTCCGGCCACCCGGCCGTTCCTCAGCCAAGTGTGACCGCTCATCGCCATCCCTCGGGATGGGTGATGTTGCCCCCGGACCGAAGGCCGGGGCCCTGCTCTTCGTACGACGGCCCTTGCGGGCCGGAGCCGAGAGGCGGGCAGGGACGCGGCACGCCAGACACCTTCGACGACTGAAAGGTTCACCGCCTGATGGCACGCCTCGTCGGTGTAGACCTCCCGCGCGACAAGCGCATCGAGGTCGCACTTACCTATATCTTCGGAATCGGCAAGACTCGCGCACACGAACTGCTCGACGCAACCGGGGTCAGCCCTGACTCCCGCGTCCACACGCTGGGTGACGACGAGCTGGTCAAGCTCCGCGACTACATCGAAGCCAACTTCCAGGTCGAAGGTGACCTCCGCCGGGAGGTTACAGCCGACATCCGTCGCAAGGTGGAGATCGGCAGCTACCAAGGCCGCCGCCACCGTCAAGGCCTCCCCGTGCGGGGACAACGCACCAAGACCAACGCGCGCACCCGCAAAGGTCCCAAGCGCACCGTCGCGGGCAAGAAGAAGGCCGTCAAGTGACCGCGTGCCGTCGACCAGTCAGTTCCCTCTTCCTCAGGAGTTTGTGAAATATGCCTCCCAAAGCCCGTCAGGCTGGCGCCAAGAAGGTGCGTCGCAAGGAGAAGAAGAACGTCGGTGCGGGCCACGCCCACATCAAGAGCACGTTTAACAACACGATCGTCACGATCACCGACCCCACTGGGGGAGTGATCGCCTGGGCCAGCGCCGGCACGGTCGGATTCAAGGGCTCACGCAAGTCGACCCCCTACGCCGCCCAGATGGCCGCGGAGGCCGCGGGGCGTCGGGCGATGGAGCACGGCATGAAGAAGATCGACGTCTTCGTCAAGGGTCCCGGCTCCGGTCGCGAGACGGCCATCCGGTCCCTCGGCGCGATCGGCCTCGAGGTCGGCACCATCCAAGACGTCACGCCAAGCGCCCACAACGGATGCCGCCCTCCCAAGCGGCCTCGCGTCTGACCCCCCAGCAAGACAAGGAGACTGATCACATGGCCCGCTACACCGGACCGATGACGAAGAAGTCCCGCCGCCTGGGGGTTGACCTCATCGGTGGGGATGCTGCATACGAACGCCGGCCCTACCCGCCCGGTCAGCACGGCCGCGGGCGGGTGAAGGAGTCGGAGTACCGCAACCAGCTGATGGAAAAGCAGAAGGCCCGCTACACCTACGGGGTCCTTGAGCGCCAGTTCCTGAACTACTACAAAGAGGCAAGCCGCCGAGCCGGCAAGACCGGTGACAACCTGTTGCAGCTCCTCGAGTCGCGTCTGGACAACGTGGTCTACCGCGCCGGTTTCGCTCGGACGCGTCGCCACGCGCGCCAACTCGTGGTCCACGGCCACTTCCAGGTCAACGGCCGCAAGGTCGACATACCGTCTTACCAGGTCTCGGCACATGACGTCGTTGACGTGCGCCCGAAGTCATTGGAGACGACACCGTTCATCGTGGCTCGCGAGACCCACGGCGAGCGGATCGTGCCCGCGTGGCTCGAGGTCATCCCGGGCCGAATGCGTGTGTTGGTACACCAGCTCCCGGTGCGCCAGCAGATCGACCTTCCCGTGCAAGAGCAGCTCATCGTCGAGTACTACTCCAAGAAATAGTTTGACACCGCAGCGCCGCCGCGGTGCTGCTCACTGGGGGCCCGCCCCCAGACCCCCGTTATGGTTGAGGATACGAAGATCCTCGTCCGTGACGGGCCTGATAATTCATATATCTGCGCCTTCATATGAAGGTTGGCGTAGGAAGGAAGAACTACTGTGCTTATCGCTCAGCGTCCGTCACTGTCCGAAGAGGTCGTCAACGAGAACCGGTCGCGGTTCGCGATCGAGCCGCTAGAGCCAGGTTTCGGCTATACGCTCGGCAACTCGCTTCGCCGTACCTTGCTCTCGTCCATCCCGGGCGCGGCCATCACTTCGATCCGAGTGGACTCGGTGCTTCACGAGTTCACCACCATCGGCGGTGTCCGCGAGGATGTCACCGAAATCATTTTGAACCTCAAGCAGCTCGTCGTCTCGTCAGAGCACGACGAGCCGGTCACCATGTATCTGCGCAAGCAGGGTCCGGGCCAGGTCACCGCAGCTGACATCGCGCCCCCCGCCGGCGTCGAGGTGTACAACACCGACCTGGTGATCGCAACGCTCAACGACCAGGGCAAGTTCGACATGGAACTGGTCGTGGAGCGCGGCCGAGGCTACGTTTCGGCAGTGCAGAACAAGGCCGGTGACACCGAGATCGGCCGGATGCCAGTCGACTCGATCTACTCACCCGTCCTGAAGGTGACCTACAAGGTCGAAGCAACCCGAGTTGAGCAGCGCACTGACTTCGACCGCCTGATCATCGACGTCGAGGCCAAGCCCTCGATGAAGCCGCGTGACGCGCTGGCCTCCGCCGGCAAGACGCTCGTCGAGCTGTTCGGCTTGGCGCGCGAGCTCAACGTTGAAGCCGAGGGCGTCGACATCGGGCCGTCACCGATCGACGAGCAGCTCGCAGCCGACTTGGCGCTGCCGGTTGAGGACCTCAACCTCACCGTGCGCTCCTACAACTGTCTCAAGCGGGAGGGAATCCACACCGTGGGTGAGCTGCTCTCTCGTAGCGAGCAGGATCTGCTCGACATCCGCAACTTCGGGTCCAAGTCGATCGACGAGGTCAAGGCAAAGCTGCACGAGATGGGCCTGTCGCTCAAGGACAGCGCACCCGGCTTCGACCCGAGCACCATCGTCGACACCTACGACGACGATGATGACGTGAGCTTTGCGGAGGACGAGCAGTACTGAGCCCGCAGCGTGCTGCGGGCCAGTTCTGCTCAGCCGAGGCGAGTTGTGACATGCCGAAGGCTGGCACAACTCAACCAAGCCAGCTGAGGATTCAGGCAGCAGGTGACCCGCCCCAACTATCCGGGTACCTGATACGGCTCGGGAGAGTGAGATCGACATGCCAACCCCCAAGAAGGGTCCCCGTCTCGGCGGAAGCCCCTCACACCAGAAAGCCATCTTGGCCAACCTGGCGACCAGCCTCTTCGAGCACGGTGCCATCACGACGACCGAGGCGAAGGCGCGCGTCTTGCGTCCCTACGCAGAGCGGCTGATCACCAAGGCCAAACGTGGCGACCTGCATAACCGTCGCCAGGTTCTGTCTGTGATTCGCGACAAGAGCGTCGTGCACGTGCTGTTCACAGAGATCGGGCCACGCTTCGCCGATCGTCCGGGCGGCTACACCCGCATCACCAAGATCGGTCCGCGCAAGGGCGACAACGCCCCCATGGCGGTGATTGCGTTGGTGACAGAGGAGGTCACTGCCGCGTCCCGCTCCAGCAGACCCTCACCGGCGGGCTCGAGCCGATCCGCCGGCAGTGCCAGGACAACACCGACTGCTCCTGCTGTCAGCGGCGTCGAGGAACCCACTAGCGCGCCCGTTTCTGCCGGAGATGGTGCCGTCG
>JACCSH010000283.1 GCA_013813125.1 Nocardioidaceae bacterium
GGCCTCATCGGCCTCCCGGACGCGACCGCGTGGTTGGGCTCGTTACCTGCTGCGTGGGTGGCGCTGGTGGGCGTCACTGTGTGGTGGACGCTGGGATTCAACGCAGTGATCTTCCTGGCCGGCTTGCAAGACATTCCGGGCGAGCTCTACGACGCGGCGAAGGTGGACGGTGCCAGCGCTTGGCAGAGATTCCGCAACGTGACGCTGCCCGACCTGCGGCCAGTCACCGTCTTCGTCACCATGATCACGATCATCGCGTCCGCGAACATGTTCGGGCAGTCGTTTGTGATGACCAGCGGTGCGCCCGGCGGGCAGACCCGCACGGCAATCATGTACATCGCCGAGCAGGGTCTGCAGAACTTCCAGATGGGCGAAGCGGCCGCGGCGAGCTGGATCCTCACCCTGTTCCTCATGGCCTTGTCTGTGCTGGTCTTTTGGGTCACTCGCGACCGGGCGGAAGGCCAGGCATCATGAAGGTGCTCCGGTATTCGCTGCTGGGAGTCTTGGCCCTGCTCTTCATCAGTCCGCTGGTGTTCATGGTGGGCACGTCGTTCAAGACGCCGGGTGAGGCGCAGGCAACCCCGCCGAGCTTGTTCCCGACGGCGCCGACGACGCAGGCGTACGAACGCATCCTGAACGCAGCCGACACCCCGGTCTTGCGGTGGTTCCTCAACTCGCTGATGTCCGCCTCCCTGCACGCACTGCTCGTGGTTGCCACCTCGGCTCTGGCGGCTTACGCACTCGCTCGGATGGACTTCCGCGGCAAGAAGGTGGTGTTCGCGACGATCATCGCGACCCTGTTCGTGCCACCGGTGATTCTCGTAATCCCCAACTACGAGATCGTCGCGCGTTTGTACTGGCTGGACACGTTGATCGCAGTCATCGTCCCGACGGCTGCCAGCGCCTTCGGCGTGTTCTTCCTGCGGGCGTTCTTTCTGCAGCTGCCGCGTGAGCTGGAGGAGTCGGCATTCCTTGACGGCGCCAACCGCTGGCAGGTGTTCAGCAAGGTGATCCTGCCGCTGTCGGCACCGGCGCTCGCAACCTTGGCACTGCTGTCGTTCCTCACCAACTGGAACGACTTCTTGTGGCCGATCTACGTGTTGTTCAGTCCGGAGAACCGGACTCTGCAGGCGGGGCTTGCGACCCTGCAGGCAGCCAACAGCGTTCGCTACGACCTGCTGATGGCCGGTGCTGTAGTGGCGAGCCTCCCCGTTCTTGTGCTGTACATGTTCGCGCAGCGCTACGTCATCGAGGGCGTGAGTCGGTCCGGGCTCAAGGGGTGACCGCAGCTGCTGGAGCGGTACGACGACGCACGGCCCTGAAGGCGATGGGGTTGAGTGCCCTGATGCCGACGCTGGTTGGCGCCGGTTGCGATGGCAGCCGGTCACCATCGAGTCCGGGCGTCGACCAGCGGCACCCCGTACTGGATTTGTCTTTCCGCATCACCGAGCAGTTCCGGCCATTCGCGCTGATCGCTCCTGGATTCGAACAGGTGGACGAGACCGATGTCGGGAGGATCAGGGGTCTGCGACGCGCCGACGAGGTACCCGTTGCCCCGTTCGTCGCGGTCGAGCTCGGTGTCGAAGCGATGTCAGAAGCGGGAGTCGCGGTGGGGCTCGTTGGAAGCGACGGCGACTTCGTGCTTGCGGCCTACGACCCAGGGAAGCGCACCGTCTCGATCGAGGTCCGTCGCCTAGGGCGCACGACCGCGGTGGCGGACGCCGAGGTGACGCTCGAGGCGCCTTTCGGCTTTGCCTTCGTGCTGTGCGAGAACCAGGTCACGGCCGTCGCAGACACGGGGAAGGGCTGGCAGCCGCTCGTCACCTCTCGCGACGGCGTTTCTGCGCTCGTCGACCTTCGCGACCCCGCCACTTTGGCGGAGTACGCCTTCGCCTTCGGTACGAAGACCGACGCAGCCGACGTGGTGGTGCGAACGGTACGAGCAGGCGCCTTCGGCTACACCGGGCTTCGCGACCCGCATCTGGTGCAACGACCGGACGGCTCGGCCCTGGTGCAAGGCGGCAAGGTGTACCTGACGTTCACCTGCGCAGGAATGGGCTTCTTCCAGCAGGCGCACTGGGGGGTTTTCACCCTGGATCTGGGGGATCCGACTCGGCTCGAACAGGTTGCCCAGCTCTACTCCCGGCGCGACGGGTTGCTGCTGGGTGACCATGCGGGGCAGCTCATCGTCGATGATGCGCGGCCGGCACCGGTCGGGGTGAGCTCATGGGGCGACTTCGCCTTCGACGGAGTACACGTGCGGCATGCCGCGAGCAGCGAGGACCTTTTGCAAGGAGTGCATCTGCTCGAGACGGAGCCGCTCGACCTGCCGACTGACGTGAGCTCGTGGGACCCGTCCTTCACCCGCACCGACGACAGGTGGTATGTCGCCTTCGTTGAAAGCCCGTCGCAGGACCCCTTCGTCTTCCACCCTGCCCTCGCCGTCGGCCTGCCCGGGAAGTCCTACGCCGACGATTTGGAGCTGGTGGCAGCCGACGACACGTTGCGAGAGGGGGAGGGCACGATCATCCAGCAGGTGGACGGCGCCTGGCATGTCCTCGCCAGCGACGCGGCCTCGCAGACTTATCCGGTCTACGACCTGGCGATGAAAGCGCTCGGCACGCTGGACGCGCCATACGGCACCAACATCCCACATCCGCAGGTCGTCAACCTCCCCGGAGGTGCTCATCTCATGGTGACCTTCGACGGCACGCAATACGCGGAGGAGGTGCTCGGGTACGGAGGCCACGGCGACGTCGTGGTGATGGCCGCGCAGTGATCGCTGCGCCGACTCAACAGAGAGTGGAACCGTAATGACGAAAAAAAGTTTGCTCGCTTTGGCGCTCGCGTTGCCTCTGCTGGCAGGTTCGCAAGTCTCCGCCGCACCAGTGCGCGACTCGTATGCCAACCCGCTCGCCCCGAAGGTGCCGGACGACGGAACGGTTGACAGCTGTGCGGACCCCACCGTCCTTCGCGGGCAACGGCCCGACGACGACTACTGGTACATGTACTGCACCACCGACCCGCTGAACGACAGCGACGTCGACGCAGAGGGAAACCTCCGGTTCCACCCTCTTCCGATGATGCGATCGCGCAACCTGATCGACTGGCGCTACCTCGGCGACGCGCTCCCCGAGCCGCCCGAGTGGGCCGCCGAAGGTGCCGGTATCTGGGCTCCCGACGTCGTCTACTCCAAGGCAACCGATCGCTACTACCTGACGTTCGTGGTGACCGACGTGGACGATGACGTCAGCAACGCACCCGGTTGCACTTTTGACAACGCCATAGGGGTGGCGGTCAGCAGAGGGCCGACCGGTCCGTGGAGGACGTCGGATCAACCGGTGGTGGGTCCGCGACGCAACCCCAGCGGCGCGGAGTGTGACTTCCTGTGGACCTTCGATCCAGACGTGCTCGGTGACAGCATCGGCGAGCGCGGCGTCTTGTACTACGGCTCATACGTCGGTGGGCTGCACGCCACCCGCATCGAGTTGACGCGAGAGGGCATGCGAGCGCGTGGAGTCGCGCAGCGTATCGCTGTCAACGATCGCTACGAAGGTTCGAATGTTGTGAAGCGAGGAAACTGGTACTACCTGTTCGCCTCGGCCACCAACTGCTGCAACGGCCCGCTCACGGGCTACAGCGTCTTCGTCGGCCGGTCACAGTCGAGGTTCGGGCCGTTCGTCGACCGTGAGGGCAACTCATTCCTCGAAGGAAGAGTGGGTGGAACCCCGGTGCTGAGCATGAACGGCAACCGCTGGGTGGGGACTGGCCACAACAGCGTGTTCCGTGACTTCGGCGGCCAGTGGTGGACGGTGTACCACGCGGTTGACCGCTTCGACCCGTACTTCGAGACGGACCCCGGGTTCACGAAACGGCCCGCGCTGCTCGACCCGGTGGACTGGGTGGACGGTTGGCCGACTGTGCGCGCCGGTCGCTGGGCGTCTGACCGGCGCGTGCCGGCCCCGGCAGCGCAGCCCGGTGAGGAGTCACGCTACGACCCGCACCGGGTACGGGCGCAGCGTCGTGGCGACTTCCTGCCTCGCCCGTCCGCCGAGTTCAACGGCTCTGGTCTCGGCAAGCAGTGGACCTGGGTGCGTGAACCAGCCGACAGCTCGTCGTACGGCGTCGAGAATGGACGCTTCCGTTTCGACACCCAGGCTGCCGACCTCTACGTGGACAGCAACGACGCATCGGTGCTGACCACCCAAGCCCCAAGCCGGAACTACGTGGTGCAGACCAAGGTGCGGCTAGACGTCCCACCAGAGGGCTGCTGCTACAACTTCGTGCAGGCGGGACTGGTGATCTACGACAACGACGACCGCTTCTTGAAGCTCGTACACGTCTCCATCGGCGAGACTCGGCAGACGGAGTTCGCCAAGGAGGTCGCCAAGGCTCCGGCCGAGTACCCGCGCTACGGCAACACGGTCGTCGGGACACCGGGCGACTGGACCTTCCTTCGGATCGTCCGTGAAGCGGACACCACCCGCACAGGTGCTCCCAGGGAGCGCTACACCGCGTACACCCGGCAGGTCGGCAAGGACTGGGTCCGCGGTGGCACCTGGGTGCACCACCTGGGCGACACCGCCGACATCGGCCTGGTGTCCATGGGCGGAAGCGGGTTCACCGCGGACTTCGCGAACGTCAAGGTCTGGAAGCTCCGCCCATCTGAGCGCTGACCTCAACCCTTCGGGGCCGTTAGGGTTCAGGGGCCGAAGGGACGTAGACGGGCCCGGTGAGCTTCTCGCCGGGCCCGTCACCCGGTGCGTCAGGGATCTCGGACGCCTCCCGGAACGCTAGCTGCAACGATTTGAGCCCGTCACGCAGCGGCGCCGCGTGGTGGTGCCCCAGCTGCGGGGTCGCCGCGGTGACGAGCCCAGCCAGCGCTTCGATCAGGCTGCGCGCCTCGTCGAGGTCTCGATGGGAGGGCAAGTCCTCCGCCAAGCCCAGATGTACGGCGGCTGCGCTCATCAGATGCAGTGCGGCAGTCGACACCACCTCGACTGCGGGCACGTCGGCAAGATCGCGCGTGGCGTTGGTCGCTGGCTCGTCGATCATGGCCGAACAGTAATGGCTGGAAGATGACGAGACGTGGCGGAGACTGCTAGCCTGATCGCCGACTCAGATGTCTTCTCGTCGCACTGACGGAATGCACCGCCTGGATGGGGTGTTGGACATCAAGCAAGCGGAGGCCACCTGGCTCCCACCCGCATCGGCTCTTTCAGGTCGTCGGGTCCGGTCGCAACGCGTGAGGCTTCCCGCCTCGCGCGCTGCTCGTGCTCGACGTTCGAGCCGGTTGGTGGTTTTCGCGGATACGACGGCGCGAAGCCACCTTTTTTTGGTGGGGCCTCGCCGAACCGCCCTCATCCGTAGAACTTCCAGGAGGACCTATCAGCACGGAGCTACGCGTCAACGACCGTATCCGCGTTCCCGAAGTGCGCCTCGTCGGCCCCAACGGTGAACAGGTGGGCATCGTCAGGATTGACGACGCCCTGCGACTGGCCCAAGAAAGCGATCTCGATCTCGTCGAGGTGGCCGCAACCGCTCGCCCGCCCGTCTGCAAGCTGATGGACTACGGCAAGTTCAAGTACGAGAACGCCCAGAAGGCTCGCGAGACGCGGCGCAACCAAACCAACACCGTCATCAAAGAGATGAAGCTGCGCCCCAAGATCGACGCGCACGACTACGCAACCAAAAGGGGCCACGTGGTTCGTTTCTTGAAGGCCGGCGACAAGGTCAAGATCACCATCATGTTCCGCGGCCGCGAGCAGCATCGTCCCGAGTTGGGCTTCCGGTTGTTGCAAAGACTGGCCGGCGATGTCGAGGAGCTCGGCTTCGTCGAGTCGTCACCGAAGCAGGACGGGCGCAACATGGTCATGGTGCTCGGCCCCCACCGCAAGAAGGCTGAGGCGAAAGCCGAGGTTCGGGCCGAACGCGACCGCAAGGCCGCAGAACGAGACGCTGACAAGGCACTCGAGCAGGCCGAGCGGGTGGAGCGATCTGCCGCCGCGAAGGACGAGCCGAGGCGTGAGCGTCGGCGCTCGGAGAACCTCGACCCTGACATGTGACGACTTCTCCACGGTTCACCTTCACCACTGTTCGATGCGTCACCACTACCAACGCAGCGCCTCTCCAACCGGTCAGGCGCGTGAGATACGAAAGCAGCGGCACATGCCGAAGATGAAAAGCCACTCAGGCACCAGCAAGCGGGTGAAGACCACCGGGTCGGGCAAAATCGTGCGCCAGAAGACCGGCAAGCGGCACAACCTCGAGAAGAAGCCTTCGACGGTGACCCGCCGGATGAGCGGTGTTGTCGAGGTCTCGCCGGCGGACATCAAGAAGGTCAAGAAGCTGCTCGGCAAGTGACTTCCCCGCTCGCCTCTACGCATCACACCAGCTAGGAGTACATCGAAGTGGCACGCGTCAAAAGGGCAGTCAATGCCCACAAGAAGCGCCGGGAGACCCTCGAGCGCGCCGCCGGATATCGCGGGCAGCGCTCGCGGCTCTACCGAAAGGCCAAGGAGCAGGTCACACATTCGCTGGTCTACAGCTACCGGGACCGCCGAGCCAAGAAGGGCGAGTTCCGCAAGCTCTGGATCCAGCGCATCAACGCGGCCTCCCGGGCCCACGGCATGACCTACAACCGCTTTATCCAAGGTCTTCGCGAGGCCGGAGTCGAGGTCGACCGCAAGATCCTCGCGGACCTCGCGGTCAACGACACGGCAGCCTTCGCCTCGCTCGTAGAGACTGCTAAGGCTCATGTGCCGCCGCCGGGCGAAGCGACCGGCTCCACAGCTGCAGAAAAAGTCAGCGCCTGACCTCGCGCTCGAATCGTCAGCGCCTGGCCTCACCCTGGCAGCGCAGAGGCGCGTGCGGTGACTCCTGAGCTGATGACCACCCGAGCCGGGCGGGTCAAGGCAGCTCGACGGCTCACTCGGCGCGCCTCTCGCATGTCTGCCCGGCTCTTCCTCGCCGAAGGCCCGCAGGCGGTGAAGGAAGCCCTTGAGCTGGCTGACTGCGTGGTGGAGGTCTTTGCCACGGATGAGGCAACATCTCGCTCCGCCGAGCTGGCCGCGAAGGTGCAAGAGGTCGGGGCGTCTTGGCACTTGGTCGAAGACACAGCCCTCGCGTCGCTCAGCGACACCGTGACGCCTCAGGGTCTGGTCGCCGTATGCCGGTTCGTCGACGTCGCAATCGATCAGGTCGTCGATGCGTCCCCTCGACTCGTCGCGGTGTGCGTCGACGTGCGCGACCCAGGTAACGCTGGAGCGGTGATCCGGTGCGCTGATGCCGCAGGCGCGGACGCCGTGGTCCTCGCCGGGCACTCCGTCGATCCGTACAACGCCAAGGTGGTGCGGGCCTCGGTCGGCTCCATCTTCCACGTTCCGCTTGTCCGCGAAACCTCGGTCGGCGAGGCGGTCTCGGGGCTACGAGCCGCGGGCTGCCAGGTGCTGGCCGCTGATGGAGGCGGCTCTGCCTCTCTGGATGATGTGCTCGATGCCGGCCGGCTGGCCGAACCGACGACATGGCTGTTCGGGAACGAGGCGTGGGGCTTGCCGGCTGAGACCCTAGCGCTGGCTGACCAGGTGGTCGCCGTCCCCATCTACGGCCGGGCTGACAGCCTCAACCTGGCTACGGCGTCGGCGATCTGCCTCTATGCATCCGCCCGCGCCTCCCGTACGAATGGTCCCGAGTCACCACCCTCGCCCGAAGGATCCGAGTCTGACGTCGCTCCAGCTACGTGAAACTCGGATTCTTGGTGGAGGAGGGCGCGGTGAAACCCGGTCGCCACGGCGGACCAGCACTTCCTAGACTCTGCGGTGCACCTGCTGGCCAGCGGGTCGCGTCGAGGAGGAGTCCACCAGCCATGTCGGGCCCGAACACCAACTATGACCCGGTCGAGGTGACCCCGCTGCGTGCCGACGAGGTCGCCGCCATGCGCGACGAGGCGGTCGCGGCGATCGAGTCCGCTTCTGATCTCGACCAGCTCAAAGCGGTCCGGCTCGCCCACGCCGGCGACCGGTCGCCGCTCAGCCTCGCCAACCGTGAGATCGGCGCGCTGCCTCCCCAGGCGCGCAAAGAGGCGGGCCAACGCGTCGGGCAGGCACGAACGGCCGTGAGTGAGGCGCTCAAGAGGCGCACCACCGAACTGGAAGCCGAGCAGGAGCAGCGCATGCTCCTGGAGGAGACCGTCGATGTCACCTTGCCGTACGACCGTGACCCGCAGGGCGCGCGCCATCCGCTGACAACGCTGCAGGAACGCATCTGTGACGTGTTCATATCGATGGGCTGGGAGGTCGCAGACGGACCGGAGGTTGAGGCCGAGTGGCTGAACTTCGACGCCCTCAACCTCGGCCCCGACCACCCGGCACGAACCACTCAGGACACGATGTTTTTAGAGCCGTTGGACGCTGGGGTGGTCTTGCGGACGCATACCTCACCGGTCCAGGCGCGCACCATGCTGTCGCGCACCCTGCCGATCTACGTGATCTGCCCGGGCCGCACCTACCGCACCGACGAGCTCGACGCGACCCATACGCCGGTGTTCCACCAGGTCGAGGGTCTCGCCGTCGACGAAGGCCTGACGATGGGCCACCTCAAGGGCACTCTCGACCATTTCGCGGCAGCCATGTTCGGCGACGGGATCTCGACACGGTTCCGGCCGTCGTACTTTCCTTTCACCGAGCCTTCTGCCGAGGTCGACCTTGTTTGCTTCGTCTGCCGTGGCGCAGAGCCAGAGGTCCACGCCTGCCGCACCTGTCGGGGGGAGGGCTGGATCGAGTGGGGTGGCTGCGGCGTGGTCAACCCACGGGTGCTGCGGGCCTGCGGCATCGACTCGCACACCTACTCCGGCTTCGCATTCGGGATGGGCGTTGAGCGCACGCTGATGTTCCGGCATGGTGTCGCAGACATGCGCGACATGGTCGAAGGTGACGTCCGGTTTACCCTGCCGTTCGGAGTGGAGATCTGATGCGGGTGCCCGTGTCGTGGCTACGTGAGTACGTCGACCTGCCTGCCGAGGTAACGGTCAAGGAGCTGGCCGGACGGTTGACTCTGCTCGGCCTCAAGCTCGAGGCGTTGGAGTCGCCGGGCTCTGAGATAGCAGGTCCTCTCGTCGTCGGCCAGGTGCTGGACTTCGACATCGAGAAGCACTCGAACGGCAAGACCGTGCGGTGGTGTCAGGTCGACACCGGTGCCAGTGCCCCCAGGGGCATTGTCTGCGGCGCCGCCAATTTCGCCGTGGGTGATCTGGTTGTCGTCTCGCTGCCCGGCGCAGTGCTTGCCGGCGGGTTCGAGATCGGCGCCCGACAGACCTACGGCCACGTTTCCGATGGAATGATCTGCTCCGCCCGAGAGCTCGGCCTGGGTGACGACCACACCGGCATCATCGTGCTCGAAGGAGGAGAGGCGGCTCCCGGCGACGACGGGCTTGAGATCTTGCGGCTGCGAGACGACGTCATCGAGTTCGAGATCAACCCCGATCGTGCCTACGCACTCTCGATGCGAGGGGTGGCCCGCGAGGCCGCGACGGCATACGACCTCGCCTTCGACGACCCGGCGCTGACCCTGGCAGCCGCTGAGGCAGGGTTGGGCTATCCGGTTCGCGTCGAGGACGATCAGGCGTGTGACCGCTTCACCGCCCTCGAGGTCACCGGTTTCGACGCCACAGCGCCGACGCCGCGTGAGATGTCCAGGCGGTTGCAGCTTGCGGGGATGCGGCCGATCTCGTTGGCGGTCGACGTCACCAACTACGTCATGCTCGAGCTGGGACAGCCGATTCATGGCTATGACCGGGCCAAGCTGCGAGAGCCGATCGTCGTACGACGAGCCAGCGCGGAGGAAAAGCTCACCACGCTCGACGGTGTGACCCGCGTGCTCGACCCTGAGGACCTGCTCATCACCGACGACTCAGGACCGATCGGGCTCGCCGGCGTGATGGGCGGCGAGGCGACCGAGATGAGCGCCACGACGACCGACGTCCTGATCGAGGCGGCGCATTTCGATCCCGCCACCATCGCCCGTTCGGCCAGACGCCACAAGCTGCCGAGCGAGGCGTCCAAACGCTTCGAACGGGGGGCCGACCCGACGCTCGGACCGGTCGCTGCCCGTCGCGTCGCCGAACTGCTGACCAGGTACGGCGGCGGGACCATCGCCGAGACAGGCACCGTCGTGGGTGAGGTGCGAACCCGAGACGCGATCATCATCGCTGCCGACCTGCCCGGTCGAGTCTCCGGGTTCGGCATCGACGCCGAGTCGGCGGTCGCAGCCCTGCGAAGGGTGAACTGTGAAACCGAACTGGTTGATGGCCACATCGCCGCAACGCCACCCCCATGGCGTTCGGACATCACCGACCCTTATGACCTCGTCGAGGAGGTCGTGCGGATTGTCGGATACGACAAGGTGCCGAGTGTCTTGCCGTCGGCTCCGGCGGGTCGGGGGATGACCAAGCACCAGCGGCTGCGCCGCAGAGTCGGCCTGGTGCTTGCCTCTCGGGGCTGTGTCGAGGCGCTCAACTACCCCTTTGTCGGGGCGGTGGACTTTGCCGACCTTCAGCTGGATGACGCCGACTCCCGCCGAAACACGGTCCGGCTGGCCAACCCGCTCTCGGACACCGAACCCCTCCTTCGCACCACCTTGCTGCCGGGTCTGCTCAGAGTTCTGGCGCGCAATGCGGCGCGAGGCCAGCTGGACCTCGGTCTCTTCGAGCTGGGCGCCGTGTTCCTGCCCGCCTTCGGTGACCGGCCGAAGGCGCCGACACTGTCAGTCGACCACAGGCCCAGCGACGACGAGCTCAAGCAACTAGAAGCCGCGCTGCCGGACCAGCCCCTGCACCTCGGGCTGGTGCTGGGCGGTTACCGCAGCCAACCCGGCTGGTGGGGTGCTGGTCGGCAGACATCGTGGGCGGACGCTGTGGAGGCCTGCCGAGCTGTGGCGCGCGCCGTCGGGGTCGAGATCGAGGTGATGTCTGGTCAGCTTTCCCCGTGGCATCCGGGACGGTGTGCTCAACTCCTGGTCGGCACCGTCGTCGTCGGCCACGCGGGAGAGCTGCATCCCAAGGTCTGCCAGCAGTTCGGCCTTCAGCCGCGTTCGGTCGCGGCAGAGCTCGACCTGGACGCCATGTTCGCGCACGCTCCTGACATCGTGGCGGCTCCGAGTTTCGCCAGATATCCGGTCGCGAAGGCCGACGTGGCATTGGTGGTCGATAACGCCGTACCGGCTGCCGCTGTCGAGGCGGCGCTGCGCGAGGGCGCGGGTGAGCTGCTCGAGTCTTTGCGCTTGTTCGACGTGTATGTCGGCCCGCAGGTCGGTGAAGGCAAGAAGTCGCTCGCCTACTCGCTTCGCTTCCGGGCCCCGGACCGAACCCTGACCGAGGTTGAGATCCGCACCGCCCGAGAAGCGGCGGTCCAGGCTGCTGCTGAGCGCCATGGGGCCGCTCTGCGCACCTCGTGACGACACAAGAGATCGTCGAGTACGGCGATCAGCACCACAACGCCTGGCGTACCCAGCCAGAGGCTGCCATGCGTAGCGCCACCACTGGAATTGGAAGTAGCGCGGTGAGCGACCCGGGGCCAGCGGCTACGGCAAGGTGAACAGGTCGCGGCACACTGGGGGAGTGCGAGTGGTGGTCATCATCTTGTTGGTCGCCGCGCTGTTGCTCGGTGTTGCCTGGACCCTCCAGCGGCGGTTGATCTATTTCCCAGCAACTGGGCCGGTCCCGCGTGCCGAAGAGGTCATCCCCACCGCGCGGGACGTGACTCTCCATACCGACGACGGTCTGGAGTTGGGGGCCTGGTTGGTTCCCGCCGTGCAGCCGGACCGTGGTGTCACCGTGCTGGTGGCGAACGGCAATGCCGGCAACCGGGCCGCGCGAGCACCTCTTGCGCGTGCTCTCGCCGAGGAGGGCCTGTCGGTCCTGCTGTTCGACTATCGGGGGTACGGCGTTAACAAGGGCAACCCGTCCGAGGCGGGGCTGGCCCGAGACATCCGGGCCGCCCGCACGTTCCTGGTCGAAGTGATGGATGTGTCGCCGACGCGCCTTGTGTACTTCGGTGAAAGTCTCGGCGCCGGCGTTGTCACCGAACTTGCAGCCGAGCATCCCCCCGCCGGGTTGGTGCTGCGTTCGCCGTTCGTCGACCTCGCGTCGGTCGGGGAGGTGCACTACGGCGTGCTGCCGGTGAGGTGGCTGCTGCGGGACACGTATCCCTTGGCCGATCAGCTTGCAGGCGTCAAGGTTCCGGTCGTTGTCGTCTACGGCACCGAGGATTCGGTCATTCCGCCAGACCAGAGCCGCGCCGTCGCGAGCGCAGCCCCAGTGCTGGCCGGGGTCGTTGAGGTCGTCGGCGCTGACCACAACGACCCGGAACTAGTAGACGGCAGTCAACTGATCGACGCGGTTGTGGACCTCACCGAGCAGATCGACGGTGAGTTTCGTCCGTAGCCAGTAGCGCGGTGCCGAGGACCGCTTGGCTGGAGGGACTCTCAGTCCTTGTGCTCGAGGGCCGGCCAGACCGCATCCCAGCCGCCGATCGGGCCGCGGCAAACCGCTATCGGCTGTCCCTGCTCCTCGTTGTCCACGTCGCGCCCGTTGTCGAGACGCCCGCGAGTCACGCACGACTGGAAGTGCGGAGCTGCGCGCTGGAGCTGAGCGCCGACGATGATCACGACTGTGGCAGATTCCGGTGGCTTCGCCTGGTAGTAGAGATGGTTGTGGCCGCTGTACACCGGCGGCAGCCCGAACCTCTCGCCATATCGAGCCACCGCACCAGCCTCGCCGTAATTCGTGGTGACGATCACTGCCACGGCGCGATCCTGCGCCGGCAGCGTCTCGTGGATGTCGGCTACTTGCTCCACATAGGTCGGCCAGCCGACCGTGTCCCGGGCGACCTGGTTGATAGCAGGCACTGGCGTGTCACCGAGGGCTGAGGCAGGGATCACGGGCAGCCCGATCACGACGCTGACCAGTGCGTTCAGTCCAACAGCAACCGCGAGGACAGGCCGCCGCCACTGCGCTCGCCGTACAACCCACTCGGCCGTCGGCACACACCCGATGGCGAAGAGCACGGCCACCAGACCGAACGGGTAGTAGGTCTGGGCGCCCATGACGAAGACGAGCAGCAACAGCACAGGGAACGCCACGGCCAGGAAGCGCACGGGTCTCCAGGCCGGGCGTCGCATCAGGCTGACGAGCCCAGCGAGCCAGATCGGGACCAGCGGTGGGCCGAGGATGAGGAACAGGAACGGCCACATCAGGATCCGAACTTCGTCGGCGTTGTTGTCCGCCAGCGCGCGCCCCATGCTCAGCTGTGGCCAGCCGGAAGTGGCCTGGTAGAAGAGGTTGGGCGCGCCGACGACCAGCGCGAGTGCCACTGCACCGAGAACCCACTTCGACCAGAGCAATCGCCGGGGCCCGACGAGAACAAGGGCTGCGGCCAGGGTCGCGAGAAGCACGGCGACGAGAAGCTTGTTGTACATGCTCAGCCCCACCACAACGCCGGCGGCCAACCACCACGAAGGCTCGTGACGGCGCTGAGCCCGGATGATGAAGAAGAGCACCGCCGGCCAGACCGGCATGTCGAGGCTTGAGGTGAGAAGCGCGTGTCCCATGACCAGGGGCAGCGCAGCGAACGCATACCCCCAGGCGCAGAGAGCTTGCGCTCCCCGCCCGCCGCCCATCTCGCGGGTGACCAGGGCGAGGACGAAAACGGAGGCAACCGTGGCGATCGTAGCCGGGATCCGAACCGCCCACGGCTCAGCGGCGAGCCCATCGCTGAACAGCTGGGCGAGCAAGGGAGCGAGCGGCGGCTCGTCGACATATCCCCAAGCCGGGCGCAGCAGAAGGAAGTACAGCTCGTCGCGGTGGTACCCGTAGTTGCCGCTGAACGCTGTGAGAGCCAGGGCCACCGCCGCCATCGCGGCGAATACCGGTCCCCTGGCCAAGTCCGGCAGATCGTCCTGCGGAGTGTCACCTGAACCTAGCGATGACCGACCGCGCATGCCAGCTCCTCCACGAGCGTATTCGTCGCTGCAACACTGTCATGACTTGAGGGGTGGTGCAGTTCCTGCGTCGTTTGCATACTTCCTCGTAAGTATGAATAATCATACGCATGCTGAGGGTGGCGGTTGCCGGTGCGAGCGGTTATGCAGGAGGCGAGTTGTTGCGCCTCTTGCTGGCACATCCGCGCGCGGAGATCGGGGCGCTGACGGCTTCAAGCTCTGCCGGCGCGACGATCGGCGCCTCCCAGCCCCACCTGGTTCCGCTTGCCGATCGTGTCCTCGAAGAGACCAGTCCGGAGATCCTCAGCGGCCACGAGGTGATCTTCCTGGCTCTTCCGCACGGCGCCTCAGCCGCTGTGGCAGCGCTTCTGCCCGCCGACGCGCTGGTTATCGACTGCGGCGCTGACTTCCGACTCATCGATGACGCCGCCTGGGCGCAGTTCTACGGCGGGCGACGCGCCGGAGCCTGGCCCTACGGCCTCCCGGAGTTGCCCGGACAACGAGACGCTCTCGTCAGCACACGCAGGATTGCGGTGCCCGGCTGCTATCCCACGGTCTCGACTCTGGCCTTGGCGCCGGCGGTGGGGGCAGGCCTCGTCGATCCCGCTTCGATCACCGTGGTGGCCGTCTCAGGCACGTCGGGGGCGGGCCGAGCGGCCAAGCCGCACTTGATGGCCGCTGAGGTCTCGGGCTCGGCGAGCGCCTACGGCGTGGGGACGCATCGCCATACTCCAGAGATCGAGCAGAACCTGGCTTTGCTGACGACGTCCCCGGTGCGGGTGTCCTTCACACCCGTGCTGGCACCTCTGTCGCGCGGAATCCTTGCCACGGCCACCGCCGTACTCCAACCAGGGATAACGGATCAGCAGGTTCGCGAGGCGTATGGAGTCGCCTATGACAAGGAGCGCTTCGTCCACCTTTTGCCGAAGGGCAGGTGGCCCGTGACCAAGGCGACCTTGGGTTCGAACAGCGTGCACGTGCAAGTGGTCGCCGACGACCGGGCAGGTCGGCTGGTTGCGGTCGCGGCTATCGACAACCTCACCAAGGGGACCGCTGGGGCGGCGATACAGTGCATGAACATTGCACTCGGCCTCGACGAGGACGCGGGGTTGACGACGATCGGACTCGCGCCATGAGCGGCAAGGCCGACCTCTGCTGATGTCAGTCACTTTCCCAAAGGGCTTCACGGCAGCAGGCGTCTCCGCCGGCCTGAAGTCGTCAGGCGGCAAAGACGTAGCCGTCATCGTCAACACCGGTCCTGCTGACGTCGCGGCCGGGGTGTGGACCAGCAACCGGTGCAAGGCGAACCCGGTCTTGTGGAGCGAACAGGCGGCCAACGACGGCAA
>JACCSH010000288.1 GCA_013813125.1 Nocardioidaceae bacterium
ATCTCTTCGCGACTCCCACTCGACACGACGGACTTCCCGTCGGTGTGCACCTGCATCATGAGCCGGTGCGCCTTCGGCTTGGAGTAGTGGAAGTAGTCAATGAAGACGAACGTGACGTACGACATCAGGTTTACCGGGTCGTCCCACACCAATGTGACCCACGGCACCTCGACCAGCGCGTGCTGCTCGGTATCTGGCCGCTCGAGCGTGGCGGCGTCAGGCGTGGACGTCACAGACGCAATTGTCGCCCAATCGATCAGATCGCGGAAACAGGGAGGCGATGGCCTTCGATCCTTGCCCTGCTCCGAGCGCACTAGGCTCCGGCTGTGCACTCGACCGGCTTGCTGACCGACCACTACGAGCTCACGATGCTTCAGGCGGCACTTCGCTCGGGCACGGCATCCCGGCGCTGTGTCTTCGAGCTTTTCACTCGACGCTTGCCGGCCGGTCGCCGTTATGGCGTGGTGGCAGGCACCGGTCGAGCACTCGACGCCCTGGAGTCGTTCCGCTTCGACGAGAATCAGCTGGCGTACCTGCAGCAGCACAAGGTGGTCGACGAGACCACCCGAGAGTGGCTCGCGTCGTATCGGTTCTCCGGCGACATCTGGGGCTATGGAGAAGGCGATGTCTACTTCCACGGCAGCCCGCTACTGGTCGTTCAGTCAACCTTCGCCGAGGCGGTCATCCTCGAGACTTTGCTGCTCTCGATCTTCAACCACGATTCGGCCGTGGCGGCCGCGGCATCGCGAATGACCGGGGTGGCCGAGGGGCGACCGTGCATCGAGATGGGTACTCGGCGCACTCATGAGTGGGGGGCCGTGGCCGCTGCGCGAGCGGCATACATCGCCGGGTTCGACACCACGTCGAACCTGCAGGCAGGCGTCGACTACGGGTTGCCGACACGTGGTACCGCTGCGCACTCGTTCACCCTGCTCCACGACACCGAGCGCGATGCCTTCGCAGCACAACTTGACTCGCTGGGGTTCGACACCACCTTGTTGGTCGACACCTACGACGTCGAAGAGGCGGTCAAGACGGCGGTAGAGCTCGCTGGCCCGAGATTGGGGGCCGTTCGGATTGACTCAGGGGACCTCTCCCTGCTGGCTCGCCAGGTGCGCCGTCAGCTCGACGAGCTCGGCGCAACTCAGACACGCGTAATCGTTACTGGTGACCTGGATGAGTTCGCTATTGCCGCCCTAGCGGCGGCACCGGTCGACGGGTACGGCGTCGGCACTTCACTCGTGACCGGCTCCGGGTATCCCACGTCGGGCTTCGTCTACAAGCTCGTTGCCCGGGCCGAGTCTTCTTCTGCGGACGCGACGTTGCTTGCAGTCGCCAAGAAGAGTGTCAACAAGGTGTCTGTGGGCGGACGCAAGTGGGCACTCAGGCGGCTCAGCGCGGCCGGGGTCGCCGAAGTCGAGGTCATCGGGATCGGTGAACCTCCCGTGGACGACGGTGATGACCGAGCGCTCCTGCGTGAGCTGGTCCGAGATGGCGAGATCGTCGGTCGCGAGCCGCTCGATGCTGCGCGGGCGCGCCACGAAAGAGCTGTGACCGAGCTACCAGACGACGCACGGAAGCTGTCGCGTGGTGAGCCGGCCATCCCCACAGAGTTTCTCGGAGGCTGACCGCTGAGCCGGAGCCTGTAGGCCCCCTCAACGTTCGTTGAGGTGCCTGGCGAGGAAGCCAAAGGCCTCGAGGATCTGCTCGTTCCAGTAGAAGTGCGTGTGACCGCCTTCCTCGAATGAGGAAATCTCAGGTGGCTCGGACAGCGCAGCCACGAACTGCCGGACAGGCTCGTAGAAAGAGTCGTCGGTGCCACACCAAACGCCAAGCGGCACGCCCGCGAGGACAGCCGCATCGGCCATGACCGGGTCGTCGGGAGCGATTGCCGGGCTGAACGCCGCCACCGCACGAGCCCAGCGCGGATATAGCTCGGCGATTCGCAGGCTGCCATAGCCTCCCATTGACCACCCCCACAGCGCCCTGCGTTCAGCGTCGAAGCCGCGATCAGCCAGCCACTCCGGCATCTCGTCAATGACCATGGTCTGGGGATCATCACCGGAACCAGGGTCGGGTTCCCAGCGCAGGACACCGCCGTCGGCTCCTGCGAGCACAAACGGAGCGGCGCCACCCTCAACGGCGGCGGTCAGAAAGCGCGCGAACCCATATGGCTGGAAGTCAGCGGCGGTGGCGCTCGCGCCATGGAGCACGACGACTACAGGCAAGCCCGCTCCGTCCCCGTATCCATCCGGCACCGCCGTGAACAGCTGAACTGCCTGTCCGCGTGCCTGCGATGGAACGGTTTCGAGGCTGACCTGCCCTTCGGCAGCGTTGGGGATGAAGGGGTCGGGACCAATCCCGAGCCGTGCCTTCAGGCGGGGAGGCGCCAAGGCGTACCCGACGCCTCCGGCCGCAGCCAGGCCGCCCAGTCCCACCAAGCCGGTGAGAAGTCGCCGTCTCGTCAGGTCCTGACTCGCTCCTCTTACCGGCTCGGGCGCAGAGGCAGGCGCGCTAAGCGAGGCGGAGGAGCCGGGCATGGCGCCATGGTGGCACAGCAGCCCAAAGTCACGGCGCCGCCTCCGGCGACAATGGGAAGTGAGCAGCGAGATAGCGTGGGTCTTCGCTCACCCTGAGCGGACGGAAAGGCTCCGGCGAGGAAGGCACATGAGTACGGCGTTGGTCGTGGTAGACGTACAGAACGACTTTTGCGAGGGCGGCAGTCTGGCGGTGCAAGGTGGCGCCGAAGTGGCTCGGCGCATCACGTCGCTGCTTGCCGAGGGCAAAGGCTGGTATGACGTGGTGGTCGCCACCCGGGATCACCACATCGACCCTGGCGCGCACTTCTCCGACAAGCCTGACTTTGTCGACTCGTGGCCGGTGCACTGCGTCTCAGGGACGCCTGGCGCTGACGTGCACCCGAATCTGGACACCACCGCCATCGACGCCTTCTTCCTGAAAGGCGAACATGCTGCGGCCTACAGCGGCTTCGAGGGCCGCTCCAGTGATAACACACTGCTTGCTGACTGGCTCCGCGGTCGTGGCGTGACGGCCGTTGACATCTGCGGTATCGCCACCGACTACTGCGTTCGGGCGACCGCGCTTGACGCTCAGTCAGCCGGATTCGACACCAGGCTGCTCAAGAACCTGGTTACCGGCGTAGCGCCACAGACGACCGAGGCGGCCCTGGATGAGATGCAGACCGCCGGAATCACCGTATGCACTGTCGACTAACAATCGGCTCGGACGCTGTTCGGATCGACTCGGGCAGTGGAAAGGGCGTGCGTAAGTCAGCGTGGCCGGGTGGTGGAAAGTGACTCGCGGCTACGGTGTGTCAGGCTGCCCGGTTGCAGATGCGTTGGGTGCCGGTGTTGTCGACGAGGTAGTGGCTGCCGTGAGGCGATCGCCAGATGAAGATCCCTGGGAAGGGTTGTTGGACCCGCCATCGGCCATGCGTCTTGATTCGATGATGGAACCGGGTCATCGGCCCGAGGTTGCCGAGCCGGGTCTGGCCGGGTGGTCCACGATCCTCGACGGGGTGGATGTAGGGGTCGGTGTGGTCG
>JACCSH010000289.1 GCA_013813125.1 Nocardioidaceae bacterium
ATCTCTTCCTTGATCGTGTCGAGCGACAACAACACCGCGCCGAGTTTCTCCGCCAGCGCAGACGCAAGAGTCGTCTTCCCGGCGCCCGGAACACCGGTGACAACTACTGCCAGGGCTCGGGGGCCGCCCCGCCCGTCGGGTTCCATTTCACGATGATCTCCTACGTTGCACGCCGCCACACAGATTCAGCAGCGGCCTCGACAAGCAGATCCCCGTCGGCTTTCGCCGGGGCGCGGAGGTCAGTAGTCAGTGGTCGGCACCCGCGAGGGCGTCATAGACGGCACCGGTGACTGCGGCGTACACGCCTTTGTTCATCACGTCGGATGCGAGTTCTCCGGCCTCCCATCGCCAGGGCGCATCGGCGATTCCCAGCGCGCGGTAGAGGGCAGCGTCCCCGCCCCAGACCAGGGCAAAATGCACGGCGCTGGCTTCGCCTCCGCGCAGGCCAGCCAGGTCGAGCGCCCCCCGCAGTGCACCCATGCTGATGCCGTGTGCCCAGTGGACCGGGGTGTTGAGCCGCTCGACGTCCGACGCAGAGGTCGGATCCTGTCCCGGGAGGAGGTGCGCTCCCACTTGGCCGGGGACTTGGCTCGCCTCTCGTCCCGACACCGCCATCTCGAGGCGTTCCGACACCGTCATGGCGATGGTGCCAACAGCACCGGCCACCATACCTCGGCCTAGGGCGCCGAGCAGTTCGCGGCTTGACACATCAGACTCCTGATCTCTGCTGGTGTTCATGCGCCCTGCCCGAGATTGATCATCAAGCCGCCGTCCATTACGTACGACGCTCCGGTGACGTAGTCGGCGTCGCTGGAGGCCAAGAACAGTGCGAGCTTGGCGATCTCAGTGGGCTGAGCTGCGCGTTTCCACGGGATGCTCTGCACCTGTTCCTCGAGCAGCTCCGAGTCGTCGATAGCGGGCTGGTTGAAGGGTGTGAGGACCATTCCGGGCGCGAGGCTGTTGACGTTGATCTTGTGCGGAGCGAGCTCGAGAGCAAGGGTGCGCGTCAGCATCCGTACGGCACCCTTGGAGCAGTCGTAGTCCGAGCCACCTGGGTTGGGGTTATCCGCGTGTACCGACGAAACATTGATGATCTTGCCCTCGCCGCCGGATGCCAGGCGCAGCTGCACGAAGCGCCGGCAGCAGAAGAAGGGGCCATAGACGTTGGTGCGGATCGCGCGGTCCCAGACGTCGGTCGGCAACTCCGCTACGTGTTTGCCCGAGGCGTCCACACCGGCGTTGTTCATCAAGATGTCGACCGAGCCGAAGGCCTCGACTGCCTGGTCGAACAGCGTCGCCACCTGCTCCTCGTCAGCGACGTCTGCCTGCACCACGATCGCCTTGCAGCCCTCGGCTGTGACAGCTGCCCGGGTCTTCTCGGCGCCGTCTGCGTCGTGGAGGTAGTTCACGACGATATCGGCGCCCTCCTTCGCGAACTCGATCGCCGTCGCCTGACCTCTGCCCGAGTCGGATCCGGTGATCAACGCCACCTTTCCTTCAAGCCGTCGTGCTGACATGTCGTATCACTCCTTCAGCTAATCGGATCCTGAGAAGCCGGCTGGCCGAGTCGCCAGGCGGCGTTAATGAGCCCTACGTGGGAGAACGCCTGGGGATAGTTGCCGAGCAGCTCCCCAGTGTCGGGGTCGGCTTCCTCAGACAGCAGTCCGAGGTCATTGGCATGCTCGGTAGCGCTTTGGAACCAGGTCTGCGCGCGCTCCTGCTCGCCGGCTAGGGCGAGGCACTCGACGAGCCAGTACGTGCAGATCAGGAAGCCGCTCGGATCGTCGGCCCACCGGCGCACCAGCCCGCCCTTGCCCAGCCGCTGCTCCACCGCGTCGATGGTGGCCCGCATCCGTCCATCGCTCGCGGGCAGGAACCCGACGAGGGGAAGCATCAGGACTGAGGCGTCGAGTTCGTCGGACTCGAAGGCGCCGGTGAAGGCCTGAGCCTGCTCGCTCCAAGCGCGGTCAAGGACCGCCGCACGTACCTCGTCGCGGGCGCTCGCCCAACTGTCCGGATCGGCTGCATTGCCGAGCATCGGTGCGAGCTTGGTGGCCCGGTCGAGGGCGACCCAGCACATCACCTTGGAGCTGACGTAGTGCCGTTGGGCGTCGCGCGCCTCCCACATTCCAGCGTCCAAGTCCTGCCAGCTGTCGACTGCGCGGTCGGCGAGGGCCACCAGAAGCTGCCGGGTGGGTCCGGTCAGTTCTCCGAGCTGATGCCGCAGCAGGTGTGCGGCGTCGAGCACCTCGCCCAGTACGTCGAGCTGCTTCTGTTCCCACGCCGCGTTGCCGACCCGGACCGGTGTGCTACCTCGGAAGCCGGACAAGTGTTCCAGCACATGCTCGGTCAGGTCGCGCTCGCCTGCCACGCCGTACATGATCTGGATGAGTTCATCGCGGACATGACCTGCACTGGTTGACACCCAGTCAAACAACCGAGCTGGCTCGTCGGGACACGCGGCCAGCCACAGGGCGCGGACGGTGAGGCTGAGATCTCGCAGCCAAGCGAAGCGGTAGTCGAAATTCAGCTCACCCCCCAGCTGCTCCGGTAGTGATGTGGTGGCAGCGGCCAGGACCGCACCCGAGGGGCCGAAGGTCAACCCCTGAAGCACCAGCGCGCTGCGGCGCACCTCGTCTGGGAAGGGGCCATCGTAGGAGGTGTGCAACGCGGACCAGGACTCCCAGCCGGCAACAGTGTCCTCGATGCTCGGCGCAGCACCGGCGAGCTCGAGACGGGGCCCGTACGACGGCTGATAGCTCAGCCGCAAGTCGACAGTCTCACCAGCCGCCACGGAGAAGTCCGCACGCACCACCCCTTCGGAGCACTTCAGCTCCACCGGCCCGGTGCAACAAAGCCTCACCGGTCCGCCGTCCGCCTGCACGCCGCCGTCCACCGCGCTCAGGTGTGGCTCGGTGCGGCCGTACTCCATTCGCGGTGCCAGCTCGCTGTGCATCGACACAGCGCCGGAGAGCCCCTCGACCCGACGGAGCAGCACGTGCGGACTGTCCAAGCCGATGTCGTGGCCCCGGGCGCCCGCAGCCAGTGCCAGGGCGTCGGTTACGGCCGCCTCGCCGCTCGACGTACGGAACACCGTCCGCACCACGAGACTGTTTCCCACGTACTGACGCTCGGACGTGAAGTCCTCAGCGGGACGGAGCGCCCAGTGGCCAGCCTCCGCGTCGAGGAGGCGGCCCAGCACAGACGGGGAGTCGAAACGCGGCACGCACCACCAGTCGACAGACCCGGCGCGGTCAACAAGCGCAGCGGAGTGGCAGTCGGAGAGGAAGCCGTAGTCGGCGATGGCGGCGCCCTTGTCGGCAGCCCCTTGGCTAGAGGTGTTCATCGCAGCACCGGCAACCACACGGGGCTGACTGTACCCGGTGGTACACCAACCCATCGGTCACGGCGGCCTTTAGTGTGGTGCGCTCCCTTCCCTTCGGGAGGGCGAGTGTGACCGCAGGTACACCGAGGCTGCCTTCACGGCTGCTCCCATCGGGCGGATGTCGCGCTTGATGGAAGAGACGAGATAGCCGCCCTGGATGATCGCGACAACGGCTTCGGCCAGCGCGGCTGGATCGGCGGTCTGCTCGAGTTCACCCCTGCCCCGCATAGCCGCAAGCGCCGCAGCCCACGCGGACTCCCAGCGGTTGAACGCGTCGGCGGCGCTGAGCCGCATCGGCTCACCCTGCTCGATGACCTCACCCGCTATCGATCCCAGCGGACACCCGCCAAGCCCCCAACGGCTCTCGTGCATCTCGATCAGCTGGCTGAACCAGTCGACGATCCCGTCCCAGGAGTCGAGTGCATAGCGTCCTTGCTGCTCGAGGATGCCGTCGAGCTGGTGTGACAGAACTTCGATGATGAGGGCGTTCTTGCCTGAGAAGTAGTGATAGAACTGACTCTTCCCGGTGCCTGAAGCCGCCAGGATGTCGTCAACAGTGGTCGCTTTGACGCCACGCTCGTACATCAACTCCGCAGCCGCCGAGATGATCCGAGCTTTGCTACGCCTGCCACGCCGTGTGATTGGCTCAGGCATCGTTTCGAAGCCAAGCTGCCAAGGAGCTACCGAGTCTCGGCGATGTGTCGCCAGGCATGGGCTCACCGCATTTTCGACCCTCCGCGGGCCGCGTTGCCGGCGGTCCTGGTCGTCGGGCCGTGCCGACCAGGTGAAGTGCGACCAACGCGGGAGCGGGTCGGACGCTGATGGTTCGTAGTTGCCTGGTGTCAAACCCCGCGTCGACCAAAGTCCGACGGGTGTCCCGGGTGAGGTGGCAACCGCCTGCCAGACGTGACCACAGCGGATCGAGCCGGTTCTGCCACGACCGCAGTCGACTGCCCACCGGGGCTTGCACGTGTTCTAGGACGTGCAACGTGCCACCCGGCCGCAGTACCCGGCCCAGCTCCGCAGCCGCACCGGCCGGGTCCGAGACCGAGCAAAGCACCAACGCCACCAGAGCGGCATCCACGGAGGCATCCGGGAGAGGTAGCGCTTCGGCTACGGCACCGACAAGCCGAGTGGGAACCTGCGCTCGGTGAACGCGGCGCGTGGAGTAGCCCCGCATCGACGGTTCAGGCTCGACCGCGACCACCTCAGTGACGCCGCCCGGCAGATGCGCGAGGTCGTGCCCCGGCCCCAACCCGACAATGAGCAGCCTCCCCCGGGCACCGGTCAGAGCTTCCGCTCTGCGACGGCCGTAGCCGGTCCGCTCGCCCAGCGCGGCCACACCGGCGAAGAAGGAGGCGAAGATCGGATGGGCATCCGGCATGCCACGACCCTACGGTCCCCTCTTTCGCAACGCGGATCCAGCGTCGTCCTGACACCCCATTCGGGACCAGACGCTTCTCAGGTGGGCTCGGAGAGGATCATCAGTGACCCGCGCACCTCTGTCCGCATCGCCGGCAGGACCGGACCCGGGCCTCCGCCTTCAGGTGTGAGTCGGCCGTGACGGACAGCAGTTCGGCACCGGCGCAGCCGCGAACCTGCCCGCGGACGGCGCGGAGTTGCAGCTCGGTCAAACCCGCGACTGCCGGTCGGATCCTCGGCCGCAGCCGCAGCAGGTCCGCCTTGACGCCGAACGCCCGGCTTGGAGTTAAGCCTTGTTGAGGCTCTTGGTGCAGTGCCCGTGCACCATCTCAACCGGCCGCCCGGGCCTCGGGGGTGTGCGCTCGAGTGTGGGCATCGGTGGAGCTAGTGGCAAGGTGTCGTCGAAAGGTTTCACTACTGCAGCCAGCAGCAGCCGCTCTCGGTACTGGTCGCGGGTGTTGCCGGGCAGCGCATCAGAAGTAGTCGAGTGCTGTAGCTGGGCGCAAACTCTGAACAGCCACACCTGACCCGTTGCCTTCGCCGGTGCCAATCGAGGACCGGGCAGCGGCGAGTCGCTGCACTGCTTCGGTCAAGACACCGGTCGGTGCACGCGCGTAGCTGATGAACAATCCGTCCGGCCCGGGGAGTGCGCCGTACATCGCGCGAGTGCCTTGCACCGCGAGACCCCTGGCGGCGGCGGCGGCGCATACCGACTCCTCATCGAGACCGCTTGGAAGCCGCAGCATGACGTGCAGGCCACCGGCCCGGCCCCGCACCTCCCAGTCAGGCAGCTGTTGGCCTAGTGCTGTGACGAGCGCGTCGCGCCGATCCATGTAGCGGCGGCGGGTACGGCGGATATGGCGGTCGTATCCACCGTTGGTCATGAGCCGAGCCAGCACATGCTGGCTGAGCACTGGACTACCGAAGTCGTCGTCACGTTTCGCCGTCCTCACCCTTTCGTACAACGGCAGCGGCGCAACCACCCAACCGAGTCGCAGCCCGGGGGCGAGGGACTTGCTTACCGATCCAACGAGTGCGACGTGCTGCGGATCGAGCCCCTGCAGACAACCAACTGGTCGACGGTCGTAGCGGAACTCGGAGTCGTAGTCGTCCTCGATGACGACGCCATTGACCCCCTCGGCCCATCTAATGAGCGCACTGCGCCGGGCCGGGGACAGCACGACGCCGCTCGGATACTGGTGGGCTGGCGTAATGAGCACCGCACTGGCCACGGTGCTCTCCAGTTTGGACACGTCGATCCCCTCGTCGTCGACCGGTATCTCTACGATCCGCGATATGTGGCGCCCGAGCACCTGCCGTTGCACCACATTGCTGGGTGACTCGATGGCGAGCACCTCATGCCCGCTCTTGGCGAGCATCCGAACCAGCAGCGTCAGTGCCTGGGTGGCGCCGCTCACGATGACAAGGTGGTCCGCTTCCACCATCGCTGCGCGGACGCGAGTCAGGTAGTCCGCAAGCTCTTTTCGCAGCGCCATCGCGCCCCATGGAGCCACATACCCAAGCTCCTCATCGGGCAGCGACCGCAACACGTCACGGGTCGCAGCCATCCATGCCGCCCGCGGGAACGCGCCCAGGTCCGGCAGCCCAGGCCGCAAGTCGATGCTGTATGACGGGCCCTCGGCGAACGCTGGTGCCACCGTCGCCGGAGTAGGACGCGCCACAGGCAACGCCACTTGGCTGACGACCGTGCCCGAACCAGCGCGGGTGGTCAAGAAGCCCTCCGCGGTCAACTGCGCGTACGCGTCCACGACTACTCCCCGGGACACACCGAGGTCCTCGGCAAGCGCGCGGGAAGACGGCACAGTGGCACCCGCGGGTAGGTGCCCGGCGCGAATCGCCCCCTTCATCGCTTCGCGCAGCTGCTGGCGCAGCGTGCGGCCGGGCCGGTCACTCAATGTCGCCGGTAACCATGAGGCACGGCGCCGGTGGGGCTGGTCAACCAACTGGTCCTACTTTCTCGTCGACAACAGGACCTGGATGCAGGACCGGAGACCATTACCGTAAGCCCATGTCGCAAGATGGCGGGCCGGTGTCTCCAGCAAGTGCTGTAGCGAACCCCAGAAAGTCGGCCGCAGCAGCACTAGTCGACCAGCTGCGAATGGGCAGTGAGCGCGCAGGCGGCTGTGTTGTCGTCGCTGTGGCCGCACCCGACGCAGCGCCGAAGTCGCGCGAGCTGCGTACCCTGCACGAGGCAGGCCTGGCCGCGGTGCCGGTCCGCGATGTGAGTGCACTGTCGACGGTCGTCGGGCGGCTGCGCCCAGACCTCGTCCTGCTCGATGTCGCTCGCTGCCCCGCACCGGTAATGGAGCTGCTCGCCGAACTCGCGACTGTAGGGACGCCGGCCGTCATCTTGTATGGTCCGCTCCCCGACCCAGCGGTCCGAGCCGCGC
>JACCSH010000311.1 GCA_013813125.1 Nocardioidaceae bacterium
CTGGTCTGACAACGGCGCTTCTCTCGCGCCCTCAGGCGCCCCACCGAGGTCAGCCGCGTCGCACCCATCCCTTCACGCGTCCTTCAATAGGTGGAGCGGACCAGGACGTGCCTGGGCTCAGTCGCGAGGCTGGTTGGTGATGACAACCGCTGGGACCGGCATGTCCGGCCCCTTCATGGTGTCCAGCTTTGCCGCAAGCGCCACCACGACCGTTGTGTAGGCCTCGTCGTTTACGCCATTGCGCATCTCGAATGGGTCGTGGCGGAGGTCGTAGAGCTCTTTCTCTCCCGTCTCCAGCTCGACGTAGCGGTAGCGCCGGGTGCGCAGCCCCCAAAACGCCGGTATGGGGGTGTCGACGTTGGAAGTGCTGGGGCCGCCGGTGGCGGTGCTACCGATCCAGTGCTGCAGAATCGCGTCACGCCATGACGTCTTTTGTCGGGTGATGAGTGGCACCAGGCTGCGACCGTCTTGTGGGATTGTCGGCGTCACCCCGGCAATGTCGGCCAAAGTGGATGCGACATCGACGATGCTTACCAGCCGGTGGTTTACCCGTTCGGCCTGGTGGGGGTAGCGCACCAGGAACGGGAGATGGGCGCACTCCTCGTAGGGGCACCGCTTGGCGCGTTCCCGGTGCGCGCCGAAGGCGTACCCGTTGTCGGTCATGAAAATGACGACGGTGTTGTCGAGGCGGCCGGTCGCGGCGAGGGCGGCGTCGATCTCTTTAACTGCGAGATCCACGTTCAGCGTCGCCGTCCATTCCCGTCTGCGCTTCCTGTTCTGATCCTTCAGGTCCAGCAGGGGGAGGGCTTGCACCCAGGCCGGCTTGTCGCTGACGTCCTCCTCGTTGAGGTTTGCGTATTTCGGCATTGCCACACCCTTGAACGCGCCGACATCGCGTGGGGCTGGGATCCACGGCGAGTGGGTTGAGGTCGGGGTGTAGGAGAGGAACAGTGGTTGCCCCGGTGGTACGGCATCGATGAAGTCCACGGCCCGGTTGATCAATTGGTCACCGAGGTAGTCGGTCTCCGCTGTGCCGTAGCGCGACGTCACGCCGTTGTCGTTGATCGTGTAATGGTATTGGTTGTAGGAAGACATCCCGTAGACCGCGTGCCACTCATCCCAGCCAGGTGGGGTATATAGACCTTCGCCAAAGGGATATGCATTGAAGTATTTTCCGACCAGGGCGGTGCGATATCCGGCGTTATTCAGCCAGGTCGCGATGGTATTGGTTTCGTCCAGTCGCTGAGCGGTGGAGTTGTTGACCACCTTGTTCTTCCAGTCATACTGACCCGACAGGATTGAGGCCCGAGCAGGGCAGCACAGGGCATTCTCGGCGTACGCGTTGGGAAACTTGACCCAGTCCTGGCTTGAGACGTACGGCATCTGCCTCACCGACTCGTAACTTTGATCGTCGGTAAGGATGAGAACGATATTCGGTGCCGTGGAGGGTGTTGCGGCGGCTTGGTCGTCAGCAGGAACTGGCGCTACGGCGACCAGCGTGCCAGCGGCTAGTGCCGCGGTCGCAAGCATCCACGCCTTGCGCAAGGTCAACTCGATAACCTCCTTCCGGTGGGGCAACCGTACCGGTGACGACGGTTCGTGGGTATCTGGGAACCATGCGCGCACGTAATTCCACACAGAGACTCGAGCGCCTCACTCAAGGTGAATCTGGGTCCGGCTGGTGAGAACGGCCCGATCGGCGCGTCATGCCGAATCGTGCGCGCAGTCTTCGGTCGTGTGCGGAGGCTCAGGGTCGCTGCACGCCCGGTGGTGAGATCCGCCAGGTGATCTGTGTCAGCTGTCCGTGCCTCTCCAGTTGAAGGGCCTCTGTCCGTGGTTAAGTGGAAGTCTCCTGTTTCTGGACGGGCTTCTGCCGTCATGCTGGTCACCGGTTTGGCGGCGTTGACGCTTCCAACGTGGGCCGCGGCGTCGGAGTATGTCCACCCCACGACGGTTAAGACGGTCGCTGTGGCTGGCACGCCCAGCTTGGTGGCTACGACGGCAATCCCCCACCCCCATGTTGACTCCATCAGCGTCGCAGGTAATACCACGTACGCCGGCGGCTTGTTCAACCGTCTGATCAGTGGTGGTGACTCCTCCTCGACGTATGCCCGCACCAATCTCGTGGCCTTCAACACCACCACCGGGGCTGTCTCTGGCAAATTCAAACCAGTTTTCAATGACCAGGTGTGGGCCGTCGAAGCTACTTCGACGGCGGTCTATGTAGGCGGTGAGTTCACAAGGGTCAATGGCACTCCACGTCCCGCCCTGGTGAAGCTCGACCCGTCCACCGGAGCGATCGACCCGGTGTTCAAACCTGTGGCGATCCAGGGTCGTGTGCGGGACGTCGAGGTGGTGAGGCCGGCTGGCGGAGTGCCGCACCTGTTCGTGGCCAACAACCGGGGCAACCGCCTGTACTCCTTGGACCCGACCACGGGCGCCAACGACAACTACCTGAAGATGAGCGTCACGACGCCGGTCTGCTATGGCACAGCCTGTTCGTGGGGTGGCGTGTCGATCTACGACTTCGCCATTGACCCGGCGGGTCGGCATCTGGTCGCCGTCGGAAACTTCAAGTCGGTCAACGGCCAGGCTCGGGTCAAGTTCTTCATGCTGGACCTTGCTCTTAACACCGCCAAACTGTCGCCCTGGTACTACCCGGGGTTCGCCAAGAAGTGCGCCACGGACCATCCGCGACGTATCGCTAACCTTCAAGGAGTCGACTGG
>JACCSH010000323.1 GCA_013813125.1 Nocardioidaceae bacterium
GACGGGGCGGAGCCGTCGTAGTAGTCCGAGGCCGGGAGAGCCGGTCACATGGCGAAGGACGGCAGTGGTTTCGAGAAGAGATTGGAGGCTGTAATGCCGAAAGACGCGCCACCGAATGGTGACGCCTCGACCGAGGACGACCTCATCGACCCTGTGTCGGTGAGTCCGAGGCGGCGGGTATCGGAGAAGCAGGCCAAGCTTCACCGTTGGGCGGTGGCCGATCCTGTTCACCGGTTCGACGACCTGTTCCCCAACCCTGGGCCCAGGCTGCCTGAACCAACCCACGGCAGGAACCATGGAGAGCCCGTTGCATGGAGACATGCACGGCGGGTTCGGCGAGCGGCCTGGGGAGACGGACCAGCAGTAATGCCGGCACCGCGCCCCAGGCCGACTCATCCGTCAGGACGTCCAGAGTGCCGCGGAGGTCTCGGACGGGAGCGTCTAGCCTTTGGCGGTCCTACCACGATGGAACGAGTAGCCGAGTGAGCAGATGCATCGTAGGGCGGGACTGACAGGTTGATCGCTCGGTTGGTTGTCTAAGGGCAGCGAGGGTGCGATTTGAGGTGGCGGCATTTCCAGGCGGTTCGGGCGATGGCGACGAGGAGCATCGCTTCGATGGTGCTTTCGAGGATGTAGTAGGCCCACTTTTCGCCGATGCACGACACGATGATGCTGAGACAGGTTCGCATCTGCCGCCGACTGAAAGCAGCCTCTCGCCGTCGGGAGGTCAGACGCGGGCGCGGGTAAGCTGGGCGTCATGGCGGTGGAGTCCACGATGGTGCCGTTGGGTACCTCGATGCCGGACTTCATGCTCCCCGACGTGAACGGCCACCAGGTCCAGAGCACGGACCTGGTCGGCACGCCTGCTCTGGTGATGTTCCTGTGCAACCACTGTCCCTATGTCCGGCACATCGAGACGCGGCTCGGTGAGGTGCTGCGCGAGTTCGCGGACCTGCCGGCGACGGGGATCTGCTCCAACGACGCGGTTGGCTATCCCGACGACGCACCAGAGAGACTTGCTGAGCAGTCTCGGCGCGCTGACTGGCGGTTCCCCTATCTGGTGGACACCACCCAGGAGGTCGGCCGGTCGTTTGGGGCCGCGTGCACTCCGGACTTCTTCTTGTACGACGCGAACGGTCGGCTGGCCTACCGTGGCGCGTTCGACGTCTCGACGCCGGGCAACGGCGTCCCGGTGACGGGCGATCTGCTCACCGCCGCGATTCGGCACGTGCTGGCCCACGAGCCGGTGCCCGAGCCACACCGGCCCAGCATGGGCTGCTCGATCAAATGGCGTGCGTGGCCCTAGACCCGCAAACGCGAGGCCCGACCGCACGGACGATGGCGTGGCCGAGCTGTTCGCCCAGGCCGTGGGCCGCCCAACCCCTCCGGCCGCGCCGCCAAGTACCTCACCACACGTCTCACCAACGCCCTCACCAGAGCGCCCACCCGAGATGAGACCGTTAGCAGGGCTGTTAGCAGGGTCCCGATCGCGCTCGTCACCGAGCCCGAGCCGGTGGGGGCAGGAAACACGAAGGCCCAGGTCAGACGAGATCTGCCTGCGCTTCGAGATGAGCGCGCTCGGAGGGATTCGAACCCCCAACCTTCTGATCCGTAGTCAGATGCTCTATCCGTTGAGCTACGAGCGCCGGGCTGTCGCCGCCCATCTTGCGAGCTTGGATCGAGGATCAAGACACCGCCACGGGCGCGACGGCAGAGTCTAGCGTGCCAGTCCGAGATGCGGCGAACGCGCGCCCACTGACAGCTCCCAGCACCGTCGGCACCGAAGTGCGTCCATCTGACGGCTCTGAGATACAGCCTCCAAGCGGTACTGACAAAGTGCTCGTAGGTCACCCCGAGTCGCGGATGATACGACGGTCGGCGTACATTGTCGAGCACCGTCCACCTGCTGAAAGGGTGGACGCCTTATCCACATATCCGCTGCGTTAAGCCGGCCGGTGGCGACGATCCACCGCGATGCGCGAGAGGGAACGCTGTTCCATGACTGTCGACACCAGGACTGACTCCCCCGCCACACCTGGCGAGCCGGCACCGACCACCCACGCCAGGCTCCTGCGTTGGGTCAACGAGGTGGCGGAGCTCACGGAACCCGACCGTGTCCATTGGTGCACCGGTTCTGGCGAGGAGTGGACGACGCTGACTGACGACCTCGTGGCGCTCGGTACGCTGACCCGCCTCGATCCCGAGAAGAAGCCGAACTCGTTCTGGTGCGTCTCAGATCCCACCGACGTCGCGCGCGTCGAAGACCGCACGTACATCTGCTCCCTTGACGAGTCAGACGCCGGCCCCACCAACAACTGGATGGCGCCGGACGAGATGAAAACCACGATGACCGACCTTTACCGCGGATGCATGCGCGGGCGAACGATGTACGTCATTCCGTTCGTCATGGGCCATCTCAACGCCGAGTCGCCCATGTTCGGAGTAGAGATCACCGACTCCGGCTACGTCGTGGCGTCGATGCGCGTGATGGCCCGCATGGGCAGCGACGTCCTCGCCCGGATGGAACAGCTCGAGGCCGGCTTCGTTCCCTGTCTGCACTCTGTTGGCGCCCCCTTGGAGCAGGGACAGCCAGACGTGCCCTGGCCGTGCAGTGAAACGAAGTTCATCACCCATTTCCCCGAAGAGCGCGCGATCTGGAGCTACGGCTCTGGCTACGGAGGCAACGCACTGCTCGGCAAGAAGTGCTACTCACTTCGCATCGCGTCGGCAAAGGCCCGTGACGAGGGCTGGCTTGCCGAACACATGCTCATCCTCAAGCTCACCTCTCCTGAAGGCATCGTCAAGTACGTCGCAGCGGCCTTCCCCAGCGCCTGCGGCAAGACCAATCTCGCGATGCTCGAGCCAACTGTGCCGGGATGGAAGGTCGAGACACTCGGCGACGACATCGCCTGGATGCGCTTCGCAGAGGACGGCCGACTGCACGCCATCAACCCC
The DNA here is from genome assembly GCA_013813125.1 of Nocardioidaceae bacterium. GTDB lineage: Bacteria > Actinomycetota > Actinomycetes > Propionibacteriales > Nocardioidaceae > JACCZJ01. The sequence continues at coordinate 2,956 of JACCSH010000323.1, forward strand.
GAGTTCGGCCTCTTCGGGGTCGCGCCCGGCACCGGTTGGCACACCAACCCGAACGCCATGCGCACCATCGCCAAGGGCAACTCGATCTTCACCAACGTCGCGCTGACCGATGACGGCGACGTGTGGTGGGAAGGTATGACGAAGGAGCCGCCCGCCTCCCTGACCGACTGGAAGGGCCGCGCCTGGACGCCCGACTCCGACGAACTGTCCTCGCATCCCAACAGCCGCTTCTGCACCCCTCTCGACCAGTGCCCGATCCTGGCTCCCGAGTACGACGACCCGAACGGGGTGCCGATCGACGCCATCTTCTTCGGCGGCCGCCGCAAGACGACCATCCCGCTCGTCACCGAGGCGCGCGACTGGGTGCATGGCACGTTCATGGGTGCGACCCTGTCGTCGGAGACGACTGCGGCAGCCACCGGTGCAGTCGGGGTGGTGCGCCGCGACCCGATGGCGATGCTGCCGTTCATCGGCTACAACGCCGCCGACTACTTCAACCACTGGATCACCGTCGGCAAGGAGCACGACGCCGCCAAGCTGCCGCGCATCTTCTACGTCAACTGGTTTCGCCGGAACGCGGACGGCGGATTCCTCTGGCCTGGCTTCGGTGAGAACAGCCGGGTACTCAAGTGGGCGTTCGAGCGAATCGAGGGCACCGCTGACGCCGTTGAAACTCCGATCGGATACATACCCACCGTTGACTCGCTCGATCTTGAAGGGCTCGACGTCACGCGTCAGGAGATCGCCGCGGCGCTCGAGGTGCGTGTCGAGGAATGGCGAGACGAGATTCCGCAGATCACAGAGTGGTTCGACCAGTTCGGTGACAAGCTCCCCACCGTTTTGTGGACGGAGCTCGACGGCCTGAAAGTCCGCCTCGGCTGAGCCCTGCCCCTCACCGGAACGATGAAAGCGTCACCTGACTGGCGGTGAGTCGCCTGAGCAGCTCAATCCCGCCTCGACTGCGCGAACGGGCCCTATCCTTGTTTCGACCTCCCGAGGATGAGCCGCAGGAAGCGCAGATAATTAACTCCATGGCTGACCACGCGGCGCGCACGTCCAGCGGGTCAGCCGACTATCCGTCGCGTATGCCGGAGGGGTCGCCCAGCGCCGCCACTGAAAGGTCGCCCAGCGCCGCCACTGAGGGGTCTTCGGCCGCACGCCACAACGTGGAGCCGCCCGCAGGGGAAGAGACCGGCTCGCGGCGCCTGCTCGTCGTACTCGCCTATTTCGCCGGTTGGCTCCTGGTGGCTCTCCCGGTTGCCGGCAACGCCTTCCTAACGGCTGAGCGTGACACCGTGCTCGCGGGCCACGACGCCACCGTCTCACCCACCAACGACGGGTGGGCCACAATCGACCTGGGTGCGTACCTGCCAAACGTCCGGTATCCAACTGG
>JACCSH010000330.1 GCA_013813125.1 Nocardioidaceae bacterium
ACGCCTTCGTGGCCGAGGCGCGCGACCTGGGGCTCGAGGTTGCGCTCGACCTGGCCTTGCAATGCGCCCCCGATCACCCATGGGTCCGCGAGCACCCGGAGTGGTTCACGACGCTCGCTGACGGCACCATCGCCTACGCTGAGAATCCCCCCAAGAAGTACCAGGACATCTACCCCCTCAACTTCGACAACGACTACGACGGCCTCCGTCGCGAGGTCCTGCGCATCGTGCGCCTCTGGATGGACCACGGGGTGCGCATCTTCCGCGTGGACAACCCGCACACCAAGCCGGTCATGTTCTGGGAGTGGCTGCTCGGTGAGGTCCGCACGACCGACCCCGACGTGATCTTCCTTTCGGAGGCGTTCACCCGCCCGGCCATGATGCGGGCGCTGGCGATGGTCGGTTTCCACCAGTCCTACACGTACTTCACCTGGCGCAACACCAAGCCCGAGGTCGAGTCTTACCTGCATGAGCTGTCGCACGTGACCAGCGACGTGATGCGGCCAAACTTGTTCGTCAACACCCCCGACATCCTGAATGAATACCTCCAGTACGGCGGCCCGGCGGCATTCCGGATCCGCGCCACGCTCGCGGCCACCGGGTCTCCCACCTGGGGCGTCTACGCCGGGTTCGAGCTCTTCGAGCACGTGGCGGTGCGGCCGGGCTCAGAGGAATACCTGGACTCCGAGAAATATCAGCTGCGCCCCCGGGACTGGACGAGCGCGGCCGAACAGGGCCGCACCCTGGCGCCGTACCTAACCAGGCTCAACGACATTCGGCGACGCCATCCGGCACTGCAGCGGCTGCGCAACCTCACCGTGCACAGCAGCGAGGACGAGTCGGTCGTCTGCTTCAGCAAGCAGACGAAGACCCCCGAGGGCCACGACACCGTGATCGTGGTGGTCAACCTCGACCCGCACGGCGCGCGAGAGACCGTCGTCCACCTCAACATGCCGGCTCTCGGCTACGACTGGCACGACACGTTCGGAGTGCGCAACGAAGTGACCGGTGAGAGCTGGCGCTGGGGCGAGCGCAACTACGTGCGGCTCGACCCGTCCGACGAACCCGCCCACATCTTGTCGCTGAACACGTCATGACCGACTGGACCGAAAGCGCCGCCACAAGGAGCGCCCCCGTTGCCGACCTGGCGGCAGTCAGCGTCGACATCCCAGAGCAACGCCATGACCCCGACTGGTTCAAGCGAGCTGTCTTCTACGAGGTTCTGGTCCGCTCTTTCAAGGACTCCAACGGCGACGGCGTCGGCGACTTCAACGGTCTTCGCGAAAAACTCGACTATCTGCAGTGGCTTGGCGTCGACTGCCTGTGGATCCCGCCGTTCTACGAGTCTCCCCTGCGCGACGGCGGGTACGACGTTTCGGACTTCCAGAACATCCTTCCGGACATCGGCACCCTGGGCGACTTCAAGCGCCTGCTCGACGATGCCCACGAGCGTGGCCTCAAGGTGATCGTCGACTTCGTCATGAACCACACCAGTGACCAGCACGTATGGTTCCAGGAATCCAGACGCGACCCACGTGGTCCCTACGGCGACTTCTACGTCTGGTCTGACACCGACGATCTCTATGGCGACGCCCGGGTCATCTTCGTCGACACCGAGCCGTCGAACTGGACCTGGGATCCGCTGCGCCAGCAGTACTTCTGGCACCGCTTCTACAGCCACCAGCCCGACCTCAACTTCGACAACCCGGCTGTGCGTGAGGCGATTGTCAACGCCTTGCGGTTCTGGCTCGACATGGGAATCGACGGCTTCCGGCTCGATGCTGTTCCGTACCTCTACGAGCGGCCAGGAACAGACGGCGAAAACCTCCCCGAGACCCACGAGTTTCTCAAGCAGGTACGCAAGAAGGTCGATGCCGAATATCCCGACCGGGTGCTGCTCGCGGAGGCGAACCAGTGGCCGGCCGACGTCGTCGACTACTTCGGCAACTTCTCCACCGGCGGCGACGAGTGTCACATGTGCTTCCACTTCCCGGTGATGCCCCGCATCTTCATGGCCGTGAGGCGTGAGTCGCGCTATCCCATCTCCGAGATCCTCGAGCAGACCCCTG
>JACCSH010000004.1 GCA_013813125.1 Nocardioidaceae bacterium
TTTTCCTCCGTGACCAGGGTCAAGGTGTTGTTGTCTCGGCCGCCTGCCAGCCGTTGCGCCTGCGCCATCGAGTCCACAGGCCTGCCCGGCCAACCCCGAAACTCCACCCGATCGCTACCAGCCGCCACTTGCTGACTGCCCGCGGTAGCGGCACCGATGCCAAACCATGCCGCTCCCGCTGCCAGCGCTGCCGCCAGCCCAGCTCCTATTGCTTGTCGACCCCTCACGAAGGTCTCCTTTCCAGCGGGAACCCCCGATGAGTCCTCCGCGGTGATAACCCTTGTTGGTACACCCATCGCGATCAGCAGGCAAGAGCCGAGGCGAGAAACCTTGGCTCCCCCGCCATGTAGTGGCACGGTCCCCATCGAACGACGGCGCCGAGGTAGCGACGGCTGGCGGGCGTTCGGCTGCTACACCACAAGTCCGGGGATGCGATATCTGGGCCGACATAAGTACGTAGTGTCGCGTTGTTTGTGCTGACGAAGATGCACCCGTACATAGGCTCACGGATGGGTCGCTAGTCCGCCGTTAGTCCGCAGATAGTCCGCAAGAAGTCCGCAAACGGCCACCTTTAGCCAACGTCCGCTAACACAACCAACGGTGCAACTGTGCAGGTCAGAGCGTGTTTCCGCAGGTCAGCGGCTTGTGGTCAAGACTTCTCCAGGAAGCTGGCTTGCTCGCTTCGGCTCAGCCGCTCCACCTCGTCGGCGAGCACGGGGTGCGAGTCGAGGAGCGGATCTCTGGAGACGGTCTCTTCGGCGAGATGGCGAGCCCGCGCGATGACCTCTTCATCGCGCAGCACGGACAGCAACTGCAGACTCGACCGCCGACCTGACTGGCTGGCGCCAAGGACGTCACCCTCGCGCCGGCTCTCAAGGTCGATCTGGGCAAGCTCGAAGCCGTCGGAAGTAGCAGCCACCTTCTCCAGCCGCGTGCGCGACGGTGTTCCCTGGGGAGACTCGGTGACGAGAAGGCAAAGCCCTGGCGCCGATCCCCGCCCGACCCGCCCCCGTAGCTGGTGGAGCTGCGAAACACCGAAACGCTCGGCGTCCATCACCATCATCAAGGTGGCATTTGGCACGTCGACCCCGACCTCGATGACTGTGGTCGAGACGAGCACGTCTATACGCCCGGCCGCGAAGCGGCGCATGAGGTCGTCCTTTTCTTCGCTGGGCAGTCGCCCGTGAAGCATGAACACCCGCAACTCCGCCAAGGGTCCCCCGACAAGCTCAGCCGCCACGTCGGCGACAGCGAGCGGCGGCCTCCGGGCAGCGATCTCGGTCTCGTCAGCCGGAGGCTCCTGCATCGCTGACTCGGGTTCACCTCCGATCCGAGGACACACGACATATGACTGGTGGCCACGCGCCACTTCCTCCCGAACCCGCTGCCACGCCCGGACCAACCAGTCGGGTCGCTCTGCGACGGGGATGACGTTCGTCTGGATGGCTACCCGGCCTCCCGGCAGCTCGCGCAGAGTGGAGACGTCGAGGTCACCGAAGACGGTCATGGCGACGGTGCGTGGTATCGGAGTCGCAGTCATGACGAGCACGTGCGGGGGCGTGAAGCCGGCTTTCGCCGTTAGAGCTGCGCGCTGCTCGACGCCGAAGCGGTGCTGCTCGTCCACGACCACCAGGCCGAGTTCGGCGAACTCGACTGCCTCTTCGAGCAGTGCGTGCGTGCCGATGACGATGCCAGCGGCTCCCGAGGCCGCATCCTCGAGCGCACCTCTTCGACGAGGTGCTGACGTCGATCCAGTGAGCAGAACCACCTGTGTGCCGTCGAAGTCGCTCCCCAGCATGCCCCCCTCGGCCATCGGGCCGAGCATGGCAACGATCGACCGATAGTGCTGGGCGGCCAACACCTCGGTCGGTGCAAGCAATGCCGCTTGGCCACCGTTGTCAATGACTTGCAACATGGCCCGCAGTGCCACCACCGTTTTGCCGGATCCGACCTCGCCCTGAAGCAGGCGGTGCATCGGAGAGGTGAGCGCCAGGTCGTGTTCGATTTCTGCCGCCACCTCGAGCTGGCCATTAGTCAACGTGAAGGGCAGGGCTGCGTCGAACCGAGCGCGCAGGCCACCCGCCGTCACTGGACGGGGAACGGCTGGGAGCGACCGCATCAGATGCCGCCGCTGGGCCAGGACGGTCTGCACCACGAAGGCCTCGTCGAACCGAAGCCGCTCGCAGGCCGCTCGCCATTCCTGTGGATCAGCCGGCTGGTGGACTTGTCGCAAAGCGCTGGTCAGTGGTAGCAAGCCGAGCTCTGCGCAAAGTGGCGGCGGCAGCGGGTCGGCTACCTCCTCGACAGCGTCCAGGACAAGCCCTACAGAGTCCATCAGCATCTTGGAGGACACGCTGGCTGTGGCGGGGTAGATCGGCCACCAGCGCCGCATCCGTTCGGCGTTCTCATCGAACTCATCGAGATCGGTTCCTGAGCCGAGCACGTCACAGGTCGGTTGCAGCAGCTGCCGGGAATTGCGGAACAGGTTGACCTTGCCGCTGAAGAGGCCGACGGTGCCGTGCTTGAGCTGCCCCTTCTTCCACGGTTGCCGGAAAAAGGTCAGCAACAACTGGCGCTGGCCGTCGGTAACGGTGATCTCGGTGCGCGTAGCCAGCCGGCCCCCGCTCTTGGGCTTGTAGGTTCGCTCGCTGACACTGACCACCCGAGCGAGCACGGTGACGTGCTCCCCGATCTCCAGATTGGCGAAGTCGGTGAGCTGTCCTCTGTCATCGAGTCGGCGGGGATAGTGCCTGAGGAGGTCACCGACGGTCTCCATTCCGAACGCCGCTCGCAGGGCCTTGGTCGACCTGTCACCCAACACCCCGTCGAGCTTGGTCTCCCACCCGACTTTCACTCGACTCCAACCAGCAGTGGGTAGCGGTCTTGGCCCCCGTCGTAGACGAGGACCTCGATGCCAGCGTGGGCGGTTGACACGTGAGACCCGACTCGGCGTACGAGGTCATCTGGCGCGCCGGCACCGCGCACCAAGGTGAGCATCTCCCCGCCACTTTGCAGCAGCCTCTCGACAACGTCGACCGCGACGGCGGCGAGGTCTTCTCCGACGAGTACGAAGTCGCCATCGATGACTCCCAGGGCGTCGCCCTCGTGACACGGGCCCGCCGTGGTCAAGGCCTCCCGCGTGGCGATCGTGACGCCGCCATGCCGAGCATGACCAGCTGCAGACGTCATCTGGACGACGTCGTCGTCGAAGGACCGGCTGTCGTCATGCACAGCGATCGCCGCCAGCCCCTGAACCTGTGCCCGAGCCGGGATGACCGCGACACGGAACCCCTCGGCACGGGCCGCTGAGGCCGCGGCTTCCGCCACGGTCAACGTGGAGCTGTCGTTGGGGAGTACGACGACCTGCCGACTCGGCACCGTGCGCATCGCGGATAGCAGCTCGGCTGCGGAGCAACGGCGCCCCGGGCCATGCGTGACCACCACTGCGCCCGCTGCCTCGAACAGCTCGGCCAGCCCCGGGCCGGCAGCGACCGCGACGACCCCGGACTGCTCGACACACGTGTGATCCCTCGCCGACTGGCTCATCTGGTCGCCGAGAGAGGTGACTCGAACTCGGTATGGGCGCCCGGCCTGAATGCCCGCCTCGATCGCGGCCCCCGCGTCGTCGACATGGACATGAATGTTCCACAGGTTCTCACCGCCCACGACGACCAGCGAGTCACCGAGGGGTCCGAGTCGCTGCTTCAGCGACGAGATCTTCTCCTCCGGAGCATCCAGTAGATACATGACCTCGTAATGCGGGCCTGCGCTGGAGGCTCTTGCGCCGGTGACAGCATCCCATTCACCGGCGCTCGGACGGAGGGCTTCGGGGCCGGGATCCGGTCGCACTCCGGTCAGGGCGTGTTGACCCGCGTCGAACAGCACGCATAACCCCATGCCACCAGCATCGACGACTCCAGCCAGGCGCAACGGTTCGAGCTGCTCGCGGGTCTCCTCGAGCGCGGCGCGTGCGGCAATCGCCGCTGCTGTCGCGACGTGGCCCATCTGAGCGCCAAGGTCAGCAGGCGCGAAGGGCACGGCAGAGGAGGCGGCACGTGCGGCTTCACGGGCAACCGTGAGCATGGTGCCTTCCACCGGTTTCGCGACGGCGGCGTAAGCAGCCTCAGCGGCGCGGGTGAGAGTGTCTGCCAGGAGTTGGCCGGGCTTGGTGGGATCTCCCCTGAGCAGCTGGTCGGCACCCGCGCGCAGCAGCTGCGACAAGATCACACCTGAGTTACCGCGCGCCCCGAGCAGCGCACCTCGGGCAAAAACCCTCAACGCTGACACCAGCGAGCTGCTGTCGGAGTCCAGGATCGCCTGGCGGGCTGCTTCAAAAGTGAGAAACAGGTTGGTCCCTGTATCGCCGTCGGGAACGGGATAGACGTTCAGGGCATCGATGTCCTCGCGGGCATCGGCCAGCCCCTCGAGCGTGAGGTCACACCACCGCAGCAGCAGCGCTACTTCGTATTGCTCGCTCACGTGATGGCCTCTTGGATCTTGGATGTTTCAGAAACCCTAACTGCCGTTACCCACCATGCCGGACCGCTGCCCACTTCGCGGAGCCGGAGCCACGACCGGTGCAGGGGTCCTCGATGAGCGGGGGCCGACTGACCAGAGCGGTTGCCTGCGGGTGCCGCCCGGCCGGACGGCGATTCGCGTACGTCGAGCGTCGTCCGTTACCCTTGTGTGCGGTCGCTGCGGGGTGTCTCCCGGCGACGTACCATCGCCTTTGATCTCAGGAGTCAGCGTGTCTTCCGTCTGCGACATCTGCGCCAAGCGTCCTGGCTTCGGTCACAACGTGTCGCACTCGCACCGTCGCACCAAGCGCCGCTTCAATCCCAACATCCAGCGCGTGCGTGCGATCGTCGCCGGCACTCCCAAGCGTCTCAACGTCTGCACCTCCTGCCTCAAGGCGGGCAAGGTCACCCGCTGACTCTTTGGGCTCACCTCATGCCCCACGCGCTCGGCCCTCAGGTGAGCGGCAAAAGTCAAGCTCGAGCATCCGAGTCTCACGTCGCTCGGGCGACGCCAGAGTCGGATCGTTTCCCGGCAGCTCAGCGGAAATGTTGGTGGCCGCCGGAGTCGTCGTAGGCGGCGCCGTCCACGGTGACGGTCCCAGGCTGGACCCCATCGGCGGGTTCCAGAACCCGGCCGACAACTCGCCAGCCGTCGGGCAGGGCAGTGCCATCAGCGAAGGTGGCGATCAGCCCGTAGTCGTCTCCGCCAGTCAGCACGAACCGCAGCGGATCGACTCCCAGCGCCGCGCCGACAGCCTGCAGTGGTTCTGGAACCTCGAAGCGGGCCTTCTCCAGGTCAACCGCCACACCGCTCGCCACGGCGACATGTCCCAGATCTTGCAGGAAGCCATCGCTCACATCGATCATCGCGGTCGCGCCGAGCTCTGCCGCTTGAGGTCCGGCGTGGTACGGCGGTTGGGGCTGGCGATGAGCGTCGACAATCGCGCGAGGTGAACGGAAGCCCCGCGCGAGCACCGCAAAGCCTGCGTCAGCCCAGCCCTGCCTGCCAGCGAGCGCCACCAGGTCACCCGGCTTGGCGCCGGATCGCCGGACGACGCCGTGGTCACATCTGCCCAAGGCGGTAATCGAGATAGTGATCGCCTCGGCCGAGGTGACATCGCCGCCGATGATGCTCGCTTCAACCTTCGCCGCCTCCTCAGCGAGTCCGTGAGCAAAGTCGAGCGCCCAGGTCACATCGAGGTCTGCGGGGGCACCCAGCCCTACCAGCAGCGCCGTCGTACGGCCTCCCATTGCGTTGATGTCCGAAAGGTTCTCGGCGGCTGCCTTGTGACCGATGTCGGTCGCTGATGACCAGTCGAGCCGAAAGTGCCGATTTTGGACCAGCATGTCCAGGGAGGCCACCACCTGCTCACCGGGTGTTCGAAGCACGGCCGCATCGTCACCAGGACCGAGGAGCACCTGATCAGACTGTTCGAACGTCGCGGTCAGGGCAGCGATGAGCTTGAACTCCCCCACGTCGCCCAATGTGCCTGTCAGTGCGTGAGACATGTTGCTCCTTGGTTTCGCCGTGACCGCCGAGTGTGACAACCTAACCAGTCAGTAGCGCGATCAGCGCTCCATCGACACGACCAAACTTCCCGGAGGTCCACAGTGGTGGTTCAGGCCTACATCCTCATCCAGACCGAGGTCGGCAAGGCAGCCGATGTCGCCCATGAGATCGCCGACGTCAAGGGCGTCACGCTTGCGGAGGACGTAACCGGACCTTATGACGTGATTGTCCGTGCTGAGGCCCGCAACGTCGACGAGCTGGGCAAGCTCGTCGTCGCCAAGGTGCAGGCAATCAGCGGGATCACGCGCACCCTGACCTGTCCGGTGGTGCACATCTGATTCACCCACTCCGCACGGCCGCACGAGTTGGAACGATATGGCAGCAATATGACTCCGAGAGGCGCCGATTCGTTCCAAGTCAGATGCGTCGGAAGTTGGCCGCGCAGAGCCAACGGTGACGACCGACTGAGCGGCCTCGGTCTGAAGCTGGCCATCGGGGCCGTGGCGGCGACCGGATTGGTCGCCTGCGGCAGACCTGAGTACGTCTCGGTCGTGCCGCCCGAACCGACCGGGGTCTCGGTGGAGGAGTGCGCGGACCTGCTCGACGCCCTGCCTCGTCTCGTCTTGGACGGGCAGATGCGTGACGTCGAACCACGTGACGCGCTAGCCGCCGCGTGGGGGGACCCCGCCGTGGTGTTGCGGTGTGGGGTCGAGCGCCCAGCCCAGCTCGAGCCCAGCTCCCCGTGCCTGGTGGCGAACGACGTGGGGTGGTTCACCGACGAGGGCAGTGACTCCGAGGTGGTGTTCACGACGATCGGACGGTCGACGTACGTCGAAGTGACAGTGCCCGACGCCTACCC
>JACCSH010000006.1 GCA_013813125.1 Nocardioidaceae bacterium
GCTTCGAGCATCCGGACAGCGGGGAGCGGGTGGAGTTCAGCTCGCCGTACCCCGACGACCTGCAGCACGCGCTTGATGTCATCCGCTCAGCACAGTGATCCCGATTCGGTGATGCCTGATCATGTGATCCGCAGGGCTCTGCCAGCCGAGAGCGACTCGCTGGCTGAGCTGTTGTGGCGAGTCCGCCAACAGAACCTTGGCAGCATCCCGGCTTTGGTGCACCCCGGTGCACGTCGGTTCTATGAGCGCCTCGGGTTCGTCGCTGTCCAGTGGACTGACGGCGACAATGAAGAGCGCGCACTCGACGTCCGCTACGAGTGGACCCGGCCGAGCCTGTTGAAACCAACCCCGAGGGTGCCTCGCGAGTGTCGGTGCGCCTAGCCAGGATGGTCCGGCGTAGGGTGAGGTTCCTTCCCCAGCCACACCCGCACAGACCACCAAGCTTCGGTGTTCTGGAGGTGTTTTGCGTACGTCGATCGACCAGGCGAGGAGACGCTGACCGCGATGACGAGCAGCTCGTCCTTCGTACATCTGCACGTCCACACGGAGTACTCGATGCTCGATGGGGCGGCCCGGGTCGGTGAGCTCCTCGACGAGACGGCCAGGTTGGAGATGCCGGCCCTCGCTGTCACCGACCACGGCAACATGTTCGGTGCGTTCTCGTTCTACAAAGCGGCCAAGCAGCGTGGCATCAAGCCGATCATTGGCATCGAGGCCTATCTGACGCCCGGCACCAGTCGGTTCGAGCGTCGTCGGGTCAAGTGGGGCAACGGCGGCAGCGACGACGTCTCCGGAGGCGGGGCCTATACCCACGCCACCTTGCTCGCGCAGACCACTGAGGGCATGCACAACCTTTTCCGCCTGAGCTCGCTCGCCTCAATCGAGGGTCAGTACGTCAAGCCGCGCATGGACCGCGAGCTCCTCGAGCGCTACGGCAAGGGCATCATCGCCACCACCGGCTGCCCCTCGGGCGAGGTACAGACGCTGATGCGGCTCGACAGGTACGACGATGCGCGTCGGGCCGCCGCGGACCATCGCGACCTGTTCGGCGCCGACAATTACTTCGTCGAGCTGATGGACCATGGCCTGCAGATCGAGCAGCGAGTTCGCGATGACTTGTTGCGTCTCTCCAAGGAGCTTTCCCTGCCCTTGGTCGCCACCAATGACCTGCACTACACCCATCAAGCCGATCACGTCGGCCACGATGCGCTGCTGTGTGTCCAGACCGGGTCTACCGTCAACGACGCCGACCGGTTCAAGCTTGACGGGGACAGCTACTACCTCAAGACGCCCGAAGAGATGCGCCACACCTGGCGTGACTTTCCCGAGGCCTGTGACAACACGTTGCTGATCGCCGAACGCTGCGATGTCACCTTCGCCGAGGGACGTAACCTGATGCCGCGGTTCGCGGTGCCGGCGGGGGAGACCGAGGACACCTGGTTCGTCAAGGAGGTCGAGGCAGGGCTGAAACGCCGCTACCCGGGTGGTATCACCCCCGAGGTCCGCGAGCGGACCGACTTCGAGGTCGGGGTGATCCTGCAGATGGGATTCCCCGGTTACTTCCTGGTCACCGCCGACTTCATCGTCTGGGCGAAGCAGCAGGGCATCCGCGTCGGTCCCGGTCGAGGGTCAGCCGCCGGCGCTCTGGTCGCTTATGCGATGGGTATCACCGATCTCGACCCGCTCGTTCACGGTCTGCTCTTCGAGCGGTTCCTCAACCCCGAGCGGGTGTCGCTGCCAGATATCGACGTCGACTTCGACGAGCGCCGCCGCGGTGAGGTCATCCGCTATGTCACCGACAAGTACGGCGACGACCGGGTGGCACAGATCGTCACCTTCGGCACCATCAAGGCCAAGCAAGCACTCAAGGACTCGTCCCGCGTACTCGGTTACCCGTTCGCGATGGGGGAGCGCATCACGAAGGCGATGCCGCCGCCGATCATGGGCAAGGACATCTCACTGAGTGGTGTCTTCAACCCAGCCGACTCACGCTACGGCGAGGCCGGTGAGCTTCGAGCGCTCTACGAGGCAGACTCGGACGTCAGGCGGATCGTCGACACCGCCCGTCAGCTCGAGAACCTCAAGCGGCAATGGAGTGTGCACGCAGCTGGCGTCATCTTGTCGAGCGAGCCTTTGATGGACGTCATGCCGATGATGCGGCGTGAGCAAGATGGCGCCATCATCACTCAGTTCGATCAGCCGGGCTGCGAGTCGCTCGGTCTGCTCAAAATGGACTTCCTGGGGTTGCGCAACCTCACCGTCATCGAGGACTGTCTGGCTCACATCGCCGCCAACCGCGGTGAGGTGTGTGAGCTCGAGTCGTTGCCGCTGAGTGACGGCCCCACTTTCGAGCTGCTCGCTCGCGGCGACACCCTGGGCGTCTTCCAGCTCGATGGCGGACCGATGCGTGCCCTCCTGCGCACCATGCAGCCCGACTCGTTTGAAGACATTTCAGCGGTACTCGCCCTCTACCGCCCGGGTCCGATGGGCGTCCAAGCCCACTACGCCTACGCCCATCGCAAGACCGGGCGCGACAAAGTCGAACCGATTCATCCCGAACTCCAGCAGCCTCTGGCCGAGATCCTCGACGACACCTACGGCGTCATCGTCTACCAGGAACAGGTGCAGAAGATCGCCCAGAAGGTTGCGGGATACTCCCTCGGTCAGGCAGACCTGCTGCGTCGAGCCATGGGCAAGAAGAAGAAGGAGATCCTCGCCAAAGAGTTCGAGCCGTTCTCAGCAGGCATGCGCGCCAACGGCTACTCGACCGCGGCGATCACCAAGCTCTGGGACACCCTCGTTCCCTTCGCCGACTACGCCTTCAACAAGGCACATACCGCGGGCTACGGACTGGTGTCGTTCTGGACCGCCTACCTCAAGGCGAACTACCCCGCCGAGTACATGGCTGCGCTGCTCACGAGCGTGCGCGACGACAAGGACAAGTCGGCGATCTATCTCAACGAGTGTCGGCGCATGGGTATCAAGGTCCTGCCGCCCGATGTCAACGAGTCAGACGCCAACTTCACCCCACGCGGCACCGACATCCGCTTCGGTCTGGCGGCGATCCGCAACGTGGGCCACAACGTCGTGGCAGGGCTGGTGGAGGCCCGCGAGAGGCTCGGACGGTTCACCGATTTCGGCGACTTCATGTCCAAGGTGCCGGTGCCGGTCTGCAACAAACGAGTGCTCGAGTCCCTCTGCAAAGCGGGAGCGTTCGACTCCATGGGCTACTCGCGGCGCGGGTTGGTCGCCGTACACGAAGACGCCGCCGACCAGTACCTCGACCTCAAGCGCAACGAGGCAATCGGACAGGATTCATTGTTCGGAGGCCTCGATGATGCCTCGTTCGACCAGCTGAGCCTGGTAGTCCCCGAGGTTAAGGAGTGGGACAAGCGCACCCTGCTCGCCCACGAGCGCGACATGCTCGGGCTCTATGTCTCCGATCACCCGCTCAACGGGCTCGAGCACGTGCTGGCACGGGCAAGTGACGTGACCGTCGGCCAACTGCTCGTCGACGAAGACCGTCTAGAGGGAAGCTCTGTGACCGTGGCTGGGCTCGTCACCTCGGTGGTTCGGAAGACGACGAAGAGGGGTGAGCTCTACGCGGTCATCACGCTCGAGGATCTTGAAGGAGCCATCAACGTCACGTTCTTCCCTTCGACGTACCAGCTGTCGTCGACCCTGTTGGTCGAGGACTCGGTAATCCTTGTCAGAGCCAAGGCTAAACGAGGCAGAGACGAGACCCTCGAGCTGATGGCGCTCGAGGTCAATGTCCCGGACCTGGACCGCAGCGCGCTGGATGGCCCGATCGTGATCTCGTTGCCCGCCGTGCGAGTCACCCCACCCGTTGTCGACCAGCTGAAAGACGTCTTGTCGACGCATCCGGGGGGAGCGGAGGTGCACCTGAGGCTGAAGTCAGCTGGGCGCACGATGGTGATGCGGCTCGACGGGCGGCTGCGAGTGCAGCCATCGGCCGCTTTGATGGCTGATCTCAAGGCGCTGCTCGGCCCTGCAGCTTTGTTGCCGTGATCCGAGAAGCTTGCGATCCACCGTACGACCACCGGCGGTGACGTCGCGACCTAGGCTTGCCCGATGACCGCTGACGACCGACCGGGCTTCGGTGAACCGCTGATCTTCGTGGTCTGGTGCATCGCCGCCGGAGCCGTTGTCGGGTTGCCTGGCGCCGCGCTCTGGGTGTGGTTGGCCGACCCGCCCGCCGTCGAGGTGACCACGTCTGGCGCCTTCTTCGGTGAGGCCGAGCTGAACTCGCAGGTCGAGGTCACGTTGTGGTTCTTCGCAGTCGGCGCAGTGCTCGGGCTGGTATGCGGCCTGGTTGCGGGAGCGCTGGGCAACCGCCACGGCGTGGTCACCGTCTTGGCCGTGTTGACTCTGTCCGCTGTTGCCAGCGGCGTCAGCGCGTATGTCGGAGTGGCTCACTGGGGCTCAGCCGGCTCGCTCGAGTCTGAACCTCCCGCGCTGGGCGCCACTCTTGAGAGCGGCGTGGAGATAACCAGCAAGGTCGCTTACCTGGGCTGGCCGATCGGGGGGCTGATCGGAGCAGCGACGGCCATCAGTCGTTGGCCGAGAACCGAGCATTCGTCGGGGTCGGCATCGTCCGATATCGTTTTCAGCAACTGAATTCTTCGAGGGGGAGAGTGGACATGACAGAGCAGAACCCACCGGTGGATCCGCCTGGCAGACCACCGCAGGGACCCGGCTACACCGGCCAACCCGG
>JACCSH010000009.1 GCA_013813125.1 Nocardioidaceae bacterium
GACGGGCACTCGCTCGCCTATCGGGCGTTCTTCGCCCTTCCGGTGGAGAACTTCTCGACCACGACGGGACAGCCGACCAACGCCGTCTACGGCTTCACCTCAATGCTGATCAACGTTCTGCGCGACGAGGCGCCGACCCATCTCGCGGTGGCGTTCGACGTATCCAGACAAACGTTCAGGGCTGAGGAGTACGCCGAATACAAAGCCAACCGCTCCGCTAGTCCCCAGGAGTTCAACGGCCAGGTGTCCCTCGTCAAAGAAGTGCTGACTGCGCTGCGCGTGGTGACGGTCGACAAGGAGGGTTTCGAGGCAGACGATGTGATTGCCACGCTTGCGACCGAAGCTGAGGCAGCGGGCTTCGATGTGCTGATCTGCACGGGTGACCGCGACGCGTTCCAGCTGGTCAGCGATTCCACCACAGTGCTCTATCCGCGCAAGGGCGTCTCAGATCTCGCTCGGATGACTCCGGTTGCGGTGCGGGAGAAATATGGGGTGGCACCTGCGAACTACCCCGACCTGGCGGCCTTGGTGGGGGAGACCAGTGACAACCTCCCCGGCGTGCCGGGCGTCGGGCCCAAGACAGCGGCCAAGTGGATCGCCCAGTTCACCACGCTCGACGACATCGTGGCGAGGGTCGACGAGATCTCCGGCAAGGCGGGCGATTCTCTTCGAGAACATCTCGGCAACGTCATCCGCAACCGTCGCATCAACGAGCTGGTCCGTGACCTCGACCTGCCGTGGGGAGTCCACGACTTCGTCAAGCAGTCCTGGGACCGAGACGAGGTGCACCGAATCTTCGACGGGCTCGAGTTCCGGGTCCTGCGTGACCGGTTGTTCGCCACGTTGACGGTCGACGAGCCTGAGGTCGAGCCAGGCGCTGAGATCGACATGTCCCGACTCGGTGTCGGTGAGGCCGCGCCCTGGCTGGCTGCGCATACCGGTGGCAACGCCGTCACCGGTGTCTTCGTGCAAGGAAGTTGGCAGGCCGGCAGCGGCCAGGTCAACGCGGTCGCCTTGGCTGTCGCCCCCGCCACCGCTGCCTGGGTGGATGCGGTCGCCATCTCCCCAGCGGACGAGTCTGCGCTCGCCGCGTGGCTGGCCGACTCCGATGCCCGCAAAGTCCTGCACGACGCGAAGGGGCCGATGCTGGCCTTGGCGGCGCGGGGGTGGCCGCTGGCCGGTTTGGCAGCGGACACGGCCCTTTCGGCGTACCTCTCCCACCCCGACCAGCGCTCCTACGACCTCGCCGACCTGTCCTTGCGCTATCTTCACCGCGAGCTTCACAGCAGTGGCGCCCCGGTCGATCAGCTGTCCTTCGACCTCGACGGTGACTCGGCCGAGTCGCGCGACTCGATGCGCAAGGCACATGCGGTCGTGGATCTCGCGGCAGCGCTCGAGGCAGAGCTCGAGACCGTGGGCGGATCGAGCCTTCTCGCCACCGTCGAGCTGCCCTTAGTCGAGGTGCTCGCACGCATGGAGCAGGTGGGCATCGCCGTGGATCTCGACCACCTGAGTTCCCTCGAGGCCCACTTCGCGGCAAGCGTCAAGCAAGCTGCCGACGAGGCGTACCAAGTGATCGGCAAGCAAATCAACCTCGGCTCACCCAAGCAGTTGCAGGTGGTGCTGTTCGACGAGCTCGGCATGCCGAAAACCAAGCGCACCAAGACCGGCTACACGACCGACGCCGAGGCGCTCCAGACCCTGTTCGAGAAGACGGGGCATCCGTTCCTGCAACACATGCTGGTACATCGTGACGTCACGCGGCTGCGTCAAACGGTCGAGGGGCTTCTCAAGAGCGTCGCATCAGACGGGCGCATCCACACCACGTTCAACCAACTCATCGCGGCCACCGGGCGGTTGTCGTCGACGGAGCCCAACCTGCAGAACATCCCCATCCGAACTGAGGAGGGACGCCGCATTCGTGAGGCCTTCGTGGTGGGAGACGGGTTCGAGTCCCTGTTGACGGCCGACTACAGCCAGATCGAGATGCGCATCATGGCCGATGTGTCCGACGACGCTGCACTGATCGCCGCCTTCAAGTCCGGTGCCGACTTCCACTCGGTGACTGCTGCTCGCGTGTTCGACACAGAGCCCGACCAAGTCACTGCTGCCCAACGGGCGAAGATCAAGGCGATGAACTATGGGCTCGCCTACGGGTTGTCGGCCTACGGATTGAGTCAGCAACTCAAGATCGAGCCGAGCGAGGCGCGCGGCTTGATGGACGAGTACTTCGAGGGCTTCGGCGGCGTGCGCGACTACCTGCGAGGCGTGGTCGACGAGGCGAGGCGCACCGGCTTCACCGAGACGATCCTGGGGCGCCGTCGCTACCTACCAGACCTGACCAGCGACAACCGGCAGCGCCGGGAGATGGCCGAGCGGATGGCCCTCAACGCTCCCATTCAAGGCTCGGCCGCGGACATCATCAAGGTTGCGATGCTGCGAGTCGATGCGGCGTTGGCGGCCGAGGGGTTAGCGTCCCGCATGTTGCTGCAGGTGCACGATGAGCTCGTTTTCGAGGTGGCGTCCGGCGAGCGGGTAAAGGTGGAGTCGCTGGTACGGCGCGAGATGGCCGCGGCTGCTGATCTGGCGGTTCCGCTGGACGTCTCGATCGGAGGAGGCCGCACGTGGCATGAAGCCGGCCACTAGGTCAGCGTCTGAGGTTGCTGTCGATTGACTAGTCGGGTGGCAAAGATCGCCGTACCCGGTATGAACGCTCCACGCACTGGCCCCCAGCCGCCCCAAACTCGGTCGTGCCCAGGGGGCCACTCGGGCTCGATCAGCTTGTCGAGACCCAACCCGGCCGCCCGAATCGCAGAGACCCAGTCGCCGAGCGTGTGGTGCGGTTCGACGTACGACGGACTGCCTTCCTCGTCGGTCTCGACGTAAGGGGTCCGGTCGAAGTAGGAGCGCACGGCCGTGAACCCGGCTCGAGTTGGGTCATCGGGAAATACCCGCCGCAGCGGATGAACGACCGAAAAGACGAACTCGCCGCCAGGTCGCAGCACACGAGCCACCTCGGTGAGCGCGCTCTTGATGTCGATCAGGAACGGCAGGGCGCCGAAGGCCGAGAACGCCAGATCAAAAGACGCCTCTGCAAACGGCAGCGCCGTTGCGGTGGCACCCACCGTCGGTACGGCGATCGAGGTCTCGATATCGAGGCGCCTGCTGTGCTGAAGCTGCCGCCAGGAGAGGTCGAACGCGACCACCTCCGCGCGTTGAGTCAGCATCCAACGTGAGCACTGGCCGGCTCCGGAGCCGATCTCGAGTACCCGGCGGCCGGTGACGTCGCCCAGGAGGTGCGCCTCCGCCTCGTCGAGACCCTCCGGCGACCAGATGAAGCCTGCGTTCCGCAGAAAGTCGCCGTGCTCGGCCTGGTAGCTGTCGGCCTCGCGATCCCAGTCGCGTCGGTTCGCGGCCTGCGCCTCGGCGTCGGTGACCTGAAAGAACTGGGGCTTGGAGGTCTGCACCCCTCGACGCTAGCGGCATTCGGGGGGAGGGATAGCCGGGGTCAGGCGCCTTCGGGCAGAGGTGGTCCCACTACCTGCAGCCCATACCGTGGGCCCACCTCATTCCACCGGGCGATCTCCTCGGCCAGAGGAGTGCCGTCGTCGCCGGGGAGCCGGCGTTCCTGGGCCGGTACCCCTACTTCGTCATACAGGCTCATGAGACCCCCGGGCACCGTGAGAGCGACGAATCGAGCCGGCTGGTCTCCGGTGATCCGGAACGCATGGGGGATCCCTTGCGGCAGGTGGATGAACGTCTCCGGCTCCAGGTGATAGATGTCGTCTCCGGCGAGGTACGTCATCGTGCCCTCGAGCAGATAGAAGGCCTCGGCCTCCTGAGTGTGGCGGTGCAGAGGACTCGCGATTCCAGGCGGCTGCGTCACGAGCGAGACGCCCAGTTGTCCGGCGGTCTCGTCTGCACTGGCCAACCGCTCGAAGAGCGAACCCATCGCCCAGGTGGCGGGCCCGGTTCCGCGTGGCCGCACCACGACCTGCGCTTGCATTGTCATTTCCATGACGACCTCATCTCTTTCGTCCGAATACCTTTCGGATGAATAGAGGTAGAGTAGGTCGGGTGACCAGTCCCGTCAAGAGTCGCCCCTACCGCTCCGTGTTGCGCTCCAAGGGTGCACTCGCCACTCGCCGCGCGATCTTGGCGGCCGCCGAGAGGCTGTTTGCAGCCGAGGGCTATGCCGCCACCACCGTCACTGCGATTGCCACTGAGGCAGGGGTCTCCGTCGACACCGTTTATGCGAGCGTGGGACGCAAGCCTCAGCTGATCCTGGGTGTCATCGACATGACGCTCGGAAGTTCCGCCGATGCCCCTGCCGCGGAGGAGCGGCAGTATGTCGTGGCCATTCGCGCTGCCCCCTCCGCCCAGAACAAGTTGGCGATCTACGCCGCGGCCGTGGCGCGGCTGGTGCCGCAGATCCGCCCGCTGCAGGAGGCACTCCGCGAGGCGGCCGCTCTCGACTCCGAGTGTGCAACGGCTTGGCGGCGACTCGTCGACCGCCGAGCGGCGAATATGCGGCTCTTTGCCGCTGACCTGAGAGCGACGGGTGAGCTGCGTCCAGACCTGACCGACGCTCAGGTCGCGGACATTGTCTGGGCCACCAACTCGGTGGAGTTCTTCGGTCTGTTGTCTCAGCGGGGATGGGGACCGCCGGAGTACGAGGCGCTCCTCTTGGACCTTTGGCGACGCATGCTGCTCTCGGAAGTCGCCCGCAATCGCTCAGCGGTCCGCTAGCGCCGCCGCAAGTGTCATACCCGCTGCGGCCTCGACCTTGAACTCGAGCAGGTGGTCTGCCCTGGTGCGACCGAGGTTGACGGCGGCGATGGGCTTGCTCAGCCGGCTCGCCCCGAGGGCGTAGCGGTAACCGGAGTGAACCATGAGCGACGAGCCGACCAC
>JACCSH010000029.1 GCA_013813125.1 Nocardioidaceae bacterium
TCGAAGCCAGCAGTGCCCTTGGGCACGTCGGGCCCCCGTTGTGCTTGGTGCAAAGGACGATCGCGCTGGGTTCTGGTGCATGAATTGGGTCATTCGCATCATGCGGAGACCGCCCGAATGTCCGCACGACGGGCGCTCCCCGGCCAGAAGCGACCAGACGTCCTAAGTTGTTCGCATGACACCGGCAGCGAGCAAGTCGCCCTCAGTGGAGCTGGAGGTAGGGCACCGCAGCGTGCGGATCTCTAACCCCAGCCGGGTGTACTTCCCCGCGACCGGCGCGACGAAGCTCGACCTCGCCAACTACTACATCGGCGTCGGCGACGGGATCGTCCGGGCGCTGCGCGAGCGGCCCTGCATGCTGCACCGGTTCCCCGATGGCGTCACGGGTGAGAAGGTGCACCAGAAGCGGCTGCCGCAGGGCGCACCGCCGTGGGTGGAGACGGTGCGGGTCGAGTTCCCTCGCTACGGGCGCCACGCCAACGAGCTGTGCGTCACCGAGCTGGCCTCCGTGATCTGGGCCGTTCAGATGTCCACCGTCGAGTTCCACCCCTGGAACTCCCGGCGCGGCGACACCGAGCGGCCCGACGAGTGGCGCATCGACCTCGACCCGATGGAGCAGTGTCCGTTCGACACAGTCCGCCGCGCCGCGCACATCAGCCACGAGATCCTCGACGAGATCGGCGCCGTCGGCTGGCCGAAGACCTCAGGCGGTCACGGCCTGCACATCTACGTCCGGATCGAGCCGCGCTGGGGATTCGCCGACGTACGCCGCGCCGCCCTGGCCTTCGCGCGGGAGGTGGAGCGTCGCTCGGGCGGCGACGTGACCACCACCTGGTGGCGTAAGGACCGCGCGCCCGACCAGCTCTTCGTCGACTACAACCAGAACGCCCGCGACCATACGATCGCCTGCGCCTACGCCGTCCGCGGCACGCCCCAGGCGACCGTCTCGACGCCGATCAGCTGGGACGAAGTCGACGACGTACTGCCCGAGGACTGCACGATCGCCACGGTCCCCGACCGGTTCGCCGAGCTCGGTGACCTGCACGAGGGCATCGACGACGCAGTCTTCTCGCTCGAGCCGTTGCTGGAGTGGGCCGAACGCGACGAGCGCGCTGGCGCGGCCGAGCCGCCACCCGTTGACGAGTAAGCCGGTGGAAAAGCGACCCCAAGCCGACGTGCCTGTACCCCGATCGCAGCTGGCACCATGATCCGCCGCCGCGTCCAGGGCTTAAGGATTTACGCCGATCGCACCGACGGCCTTTTGCGCCCGGTCAGGTGGGCGTCGGAGCGAGGCGCCCGCCTCTCGCGCGCCCTGTCCGCGGTACGACGTCCGCAGCGCGCGCGGGTCTTCGTGGTCAGCACCACCGGGTCAATCGCCCTCATCGAGCGGAAGAAGCGGGGCCTGCACTACTGGGCTGTGCCCGGTGGAGGGATAGAGCCGGGGGAGTCCCCTGAAGTTGCGGCCAAACGAGAGATCCTCGAGGAGCTGGGGCTCGAAGTAAGCCTCGAGCGGCTCGTCGATCGGCAGGGCTCGCAGGTCTTCTACGTCGCCAACGTTTCTGCCGAGCACGATCTGCTCCTCGGCGGCCCCGAACAGCTTCGTAACGGTCCGGGCAATTCCTACCAGCCGGTGTGGGTGCCGATCCGGGTGGCGGCGACGCTGTGGCTGCGGCCGCCCGGAGCGGCGGAGGCTCTGGCCCGCATCCACGACTAACCCGGCATGTCAGGCGCCTCGGGTGAGGCGGACCTCGAGCCCCTGCTCTTCGAGCTCGCCAGCGGCGCCTGACAAGGTGATGCCTGAGTCGCACGAATGAGCGCATCTGACCCCACCAAAAGGGCGATCTGGGGCCACTCGACGGGAGGATACTTGATCGCTCGACGGGGGATACTTGACCAGTCGGCGGGCGAATGTGACCACTCGCCCGGGGTATGTCTGACCACTCGACGGGGAATACTTGACTACTCGACGTGAGTTTGACCTGGCCGGCGTGGCAGCGGCAGCCGAGCAGGAGCTGCGGCAGGCCGGTACCGCCGAGCGCGCCGTACACGAGAAGGCGTACCTCAAGAGCTCGCTCGAGCACGCTGGCGCCTCCCTACCGCTCATCCGGGGCCTCGCCAAGCGCATCCGCCGGGAGCATCTCGGTCTCGACAATTCGACGGTGTTCGCGCTTGCCGCGGAGCTGTGGGCGTCGCCCCTGCACGAGTGTCGGATGCTCGCGGTCATGTTGCTCGAGCAGTACGCCGACGCCATGGTGCCGGCGGACCTCGACGCGATCGAGCCACTGATCCGAGACTCTTACACCTGGGCGCTGGTGGGCGGCCTTGCGGGCTACGTCGCTGCAACGATCGTTGTCAACCACGCCAACCACCCGCTCGCCGATACCACTCTTCGGCGGTGGGGCGGCGATGACGACTTCTGGATACGCCGCAGCGCCCTCCTGGCCCACCTCAAGACGCTGGGCCGAAAAGGTGACTTCCAGGGCTGGGACCGCTTCTGCGACCTCGCAGACACCATGCTCGAAGAGCGCGAGTTTTTCATCCGCAAGGCGATTGGTTGGGTGCTACGCGAAGCCGGCAAACAGCAACCGCAGGCGGTTGCCGCATTCCTCGAGCCTCGGATCTCGCAGGTGTCGGGCGTTACTATCCGTGAGGCGATTCGCTACCTAGACCCGACCGGCCGTGACACGCTCATGGCGTCATATCGCCGTCGGTAGGAGCGGTCGGGCGGCGCGCCCAGCAGGGCCCAACCTCTCCGTCGCAAGAACGATGCGCAAGTCCCGACGCAGACCTAGCGTAGGCATGTGGAATCTCTTGCGGCGACGGCGACGGCGACGGCGCGACGCTCACGTCTGACCGGCCTGCTACCCCCGCTCGGCGACGCGTTATTGGCTGGTGTGTTCGTGGTGGGGAGCCTGGCAGAGGCGCTGATCAGCGAAACCGTCCGGTCCCCGCTCCTGCACGGTTCGCTTGCCGTGCCAGCGACAGCTGCCCTCGCTTGGCGACGGCGGTATCCGCTCTCGGTTGCAGCCGCAGTGATGGCGAGCAACATCGCGATCAACCCTGAGGGGCAGTTCTCGACCTTGCTCGCCATGGTAGTCGTGTCCTTCACGCTCGGTGCCGAGCTTGACCCGCCGAGGAGCTGGTTCGGGTTGGCGTTGGTCACCGTGCCGTTCATGACGGCGATGCTCCTGTTCGGGTTGGAGCCGAGCGATGTTGGCGCTGCGGTTGTGTTCCTAGCGGGCCCGTGGGCGGTGGGGGTTACGGCGCGCCAGCGATCAGCCCGCACAGCTGAGGCGATTGACCGAGCTGCACGGCTCGAGCGCGAACGCGACGCCGCGAACGCCGCCGCGGCGGCACAGGAAAGGGTTCGGATAGCTCGAGAACTCCACGACATCGTCTCCCACTCGATAAGCGTCGTCACTATCCAGACCCAGATGGTACGTCGTCGGCTGCGCCCGGAGCAGACTCAGGAAGCGCAAGACCTCGCGGCGGTGGAGTCAACGGCCCGCCAAGCGCTTGCCGAGATGCGGCGCCTTTTCGGTGTGTTGCGCGCGGATGGAGAGTCGCCGTCGTTGGCGCCACAGCCGGGCTTGGGAGAGTTGCACCGGCTGCTGGAACACGTCCGCGTTGCTGGCCTGCCGGTCGACTTGAACATTACCGGCGAGCCGATCGAGCTGGCTCCCGGCGTCGACCTGGCGGCTTACCGCATAGTCCAGGAGGGCCTGACGAACGCTTTGCGTCACGCTTGTGCGGGCCGGGCGTCGGTGGCTCTTCTGTATAGACCCAATGCCGTCGAAATTACGGTCGAAGACAACGGTGTCGGTCCACGCCAAAGCGGCGATGGCGGCCACGGACTGATGGGGGTACGCGAACGTGTCGCGCTCTACGGCGGCGCCGTCGAGTTCGGGCCGGCGCCGGGCAGAGGGTCCCGTTTGTCTGCAAGGCTGCCGGTGCGGGAGCTTCGGTGACCGTCCGAGAGCTGACGGTCGTCATCGCCGATGACCAGGGAATGGTCCGAGCCGGCTTCCGCAGCCTGCTTGACGGTGAGGCAGGACTGCGAGTGGTCGGTGAGGCCGGTGACGGCGTGCAGGCCGTCGAAGTGGTGCGTCGGCAGCAGCCGGACGTCGTACTCATGGATATCCGGATGCCGATACTGAACGGTCTCGCCGCTACGAGCCAGTTGGTCAACGAGGGCACCACTTCCAAGATTCTCGTCCTGACGACCTTCGACCTTGACGAGTACGTCTTCGAGGCCTTGCGGGCCGGCGCCTCGGGCTTTCTGCTGAAGGACTCCCCGGTCGAGGAGCTGCTCACCGCCATCCGGGTGGTGGCAGCAGGAGACGCGCTATTGGACCCGGCCGTCACGCGGCGGGTTATCGACACGTTCGTCCGTCGGCCGGCTCCGACTCCACAACGGTCTGAGGTGCTTGCTCCGCTAACTCCTCGAGAGCGAGAGGTGCTGGGTTTGATGGCGCGCGGACAGTCGAACGCCGACATCGCTCGCCGCCTCTTCGTGTCGGAGGCGACCACGAAGACGCACGTGAGCAATGTGCTCGCCAAACTCGCCCTGCGCGACCGCGTGCACGCGGTGATCTTTGCCTACGAGAGCGGTCTGGTCATTGCGGGTGATGACGACCCCACCGCTTCTCCTTCCTCGGACTGAGAAGACAATCCGGCTGGCGGCCGATGCGCCGTCACCTCTTACCAAGCAAGGCTGGCAGGACCCAACTAGAAGGAGAACCTGCATGACCAGCCGCTCAGCCACAGCCCATATCCAAGACTCCGAGGGGGGCCGGGCCGTCGTACGTCGAGCAGGTGCTGGTACTGACTACTCCCCCCGCAGCGCCGGTCTGCGTGTCCGTCGGTGGTTACTCGTCGCCTCACCGGTTCTTGCCGGCCTCTTTGCCATCCTCGGCGCGGCCGCGGATCCCGCGGTCGGGCAAGACGGGGTCGTCTTGTGGCAGGCGTACACCGAGAACCCCGAGTCGCTGCAGTTCAAGTCGTTCGGTTTCCACTGGGCATACTCATTCTGGATGCTGCCGTCGCTCCTC
>JACCSH010000040.1 GCA_013813125.1 Nocardioidaceae bacterium
TCGGCGCGAAGAGCTCGAGCGCGATGTTGTCCGGGTCGCGGAACTCGAGGATGTAGCCCTCGCCGATGTCCAAGATGTCGCCGTGCGGGACATCTTGTTCGTCCAGCAGGCTCACGGCGGAGTCGAGCTCGGCACGATCAGCGACGGCGAAGCTGACGTGATCAAGGCCGACGCGATCCTCGTCGAAGCTGTCAGTGGCGGCTGGACGCAACCCGAGCAACGAGTCGCCCAGCTTGTAGATCACCCCGCCGAACAGAAAGGCGAACTGCTCGCGGGTGGCCTCGTCGGCGTCGGCGGGCACTTCATAGGCCACAGGGAGACCGAGAAGGCTCTCGTAGAACGCGCGGGACCGGCCGATATCCGTGACGGTCAGCCGGACGTGGGCAAATGCACTCGTGGCGATAGGCATGGTTCACATACTGCCAGGCGCCTGTAGATACTGGCTCCCGCGATTGGACTCGAACCAATAACCTGCCGGTTAACAGCCGGCTGCTCTGCCAATTGAGCTACGCGGGACAGCGCCCGAGAATGCAGGGCAGCGCGGCTAGGTTAGCAAGGTCAATGCCCGGCGTCGAAACTTCGCAGCCCTGGCGCTCCCGGCCAGATCCCCAGTCCCGCGTCAGCGGATGCGGCCAGGCTCATGCAACGCACGGTCCGCGAACGGCATGCCCAGCGCGAGTAGGGCGAGCTAGATGCTGCTGCCGATCGCTCTCTCGCGTAGTGTCCGACGATGCGCTTCAAGCGCCACCAGCTCCCCGAACAATCGGTTGTAGTCAGCTACCTGCGTGACAGGATTCATGCGCTGGAGCCGTCCCTTGAGCTGCTGGATTCGCCTCAGTGCTGTCAGCTCGCGAAGCCGTACGACGAACGCAGACGCGACCTGTTCGTCTGGCAGCTGGCTGACATGCAGCGGCTCGACCGTGAGAGCGGACACTGTGCTGCGCACCGGGTCGCTCGTGGCCAGCAGCGTATCGGCAGTGCCCGCGGTGAGGTCGCCACCTGCGCGGGCGAGGTCGAAGACTGTTCGGTACCACGGATGGGTGAAGTCCTCACTTTCCAGCTCGCGCCATGCTCTTGCCGTCTCCGTGGGATGTTGGAGCGCCAGCTTGAGCACGTCACGCTCGATCGAGAACCGGCGATCCAAGGGATCCGGTACGGCGGCTGAGTTTCCCGGCCCTCCCGCGCCGACATTCCCCGGTCGCGTCGGGTCGCCCTGAGGAGCCGTCACTCCGTCCGCAACTTCCTCGGATGGCCGCTGGCCCCCCAACACCCGCCCATCCTGGTCGCTCTGGCCGGCCCCATCGGACAGATCCTTGTCACGAACCGGTCTATGAAGCTGCGCCGCGTCGCTGACAGCCGCCGAGTTCTGACGGGCGGGAGCAGAGGCCCGGCTCCGCTCTGCACCGCGACTCGTCCTGAGCGGACGGATTGAGGCTCGTCGTACCTCGGCTCGCACCTCTTCGACCTCGACCCCCACCATGCCTGCGAGCTCCCGGGCGAAGGCGTCGACTTTTGACCGGTCGCGAATGCTTGCGACGAGACGAGCTGCCTCCCGAACCGCATCAACCCGCGCATCTGCACGGTCGAGGTCAAAGCGCGACACCACGTTTCCGAGGACGAACCGATAGAGCGGGACCCGCCGGGCAATCAGTTCTCGCACCGCCGCCTCGCCTTCCGCCTGGCGCAGCTCACACGGGTCACGCCCGTCTGGTTCGACGGCCACGTAGGTCTGACCGACGAACTGTTGGTCGCCGTCGAAGGCCCGCAGGGCCGCCTTCTGCCCGGCTTCGTCGCCATCGAAGGTGAAAATCACCTCGCCCCGGAACTCGTCATGGTCGAGCAGCAGCCGCCGCAGAATTCGCCCGTGGTCCTCGCCGAACGCAGTGCCGCACGTTGCTACTGCGGTCGTGACACCGGACAAGTGACAAGCCATCACGTCGGTGTATCCCTCGACCACGACGGCCTGTGAGGCCCGAGCGATGTCTTTGCGGGCCAGATGGACACCGTAGAGCAGTTGGCTCTTCTTGTAGATCGCTGTCTCTGGGGTATTGAGGTACTTGGCCTCGACGTGGTCGTCGTCGAAGAGCCGCCGGGCGCCGAAACCAACCACGTCACCGGAAAGCTCCCGGATGGGCCACAGAAGTCGTCCCCGGAAACGGTCGTAGGGTCCCCGATTGTTGCGGGCCACCAGTCCGGCCGCAGTCAGCTCGTCATCTTGGAAACCCTTGCCGCGAAGGTGCTGGAGTAGAGCGTCGCCATCACGGGGGGCGAAGCCGATGCCGAAGATCGCGGCGGCAGCTCTGTCAAAGCCTCGCTCGTCGAGGAAGTGCCGACCAGTCACGGCATCGGGTGTCTGGAGCTGATGCTCATAGAACTCCGCCGCCAACCGATGTGCCTCGACCAGGCGACTGCGCTGGCCACGTTCTCGGCGGTGCCCCGAACCGGTCGCCGCGTCGTCATAGCGCAGGGCGACGTGATACCGGTCGGCGAGTCGCTCCACCGCCTCGGTGAAGCTCACCCCCTCGATCTTCTGCACGAACGTGATGACGTCACCGCCCTCCTGGCACCCGAAGCAGTGGAAGAAGCCGCGTGAGGGGGTGACATGGAAGGAGGGGCTCTTCTCGTCGTGGAAGGGGCACAGACCCTTCATCGAGCCGCTCCCCGCGCTGCGCAAGGTGACGTGAGCCGACACCACCTCGTCGATTCGGGACCGCTCACGCACTGTGGAGATGTCCTCGTCCCGAATCCGCCCTGCCACGTCGCCGAGTCTACGCAGCGGCCCGGAGCAGGCGGTGCCGGTCCACAGCCGAAATATCAGTCAGCGAGGCTACCTGGTCGATGACAACGCGAAGGCGTTCAGCGTCGTCGCCAGCCGCATCGTGGTCAGCGTGGAAGGTAGGCTCCATCGCCTCGGAACCCGCTTTCACCAGAGCATCAACCAGTTCTGTTAGCAGCTCTCGCTGCAACGCGTGTTCCGCGACCCGATCAACACTCTGCATGACCAGGTGCGCGGCGATCCCTTTGAGCACGAGGATCTCCGTTGCCACCGTGGCGGGGACGGGGATGTCAGCGACGTAGCGAGCCAGCGTCGTCGTCACACCGGAGGCACGAACAGCGTCTTGAACGCCCCGACAAAACCGTCCGATCAAAGCGCTGGTTAGGTTCTTCAAACCGGCAAGGTGAGCCCGGCTTGCCTCGTACGGCGCCTGCGGCCACACCTGCAGACCCGCGAGCCGCAGATACGCCGCTTCCAGGAGTTCGAGCTCGATGTCAGCGGCGTACCATTCACGAACCGTCTGCCAGATCTCGTTCCGCAAGCCTGCGCTGGTCAAGTCCGGGAAACGCACCCGTCCAGCCACAACGCCATCTTCCACATCGTGCACGCTGTAGGCGACGTCGTCGGCGAAGTCCATGATCTGTGCCTCGACGCAGACGCGACCAGGTGCGGCACCCGTGCGCATCCAGCTGAAGATCTCCAGATCGTCGACGTACACCCCGAACTTGCGGACAGACCGTGGCAAGCCGTCGCCGTGCCGCCCTAGTGGCGTGGGTGCCTCCACCAAGGGCCAGGGATATTTGGTAGCGGCATCAAGCACGGCTCGGGTCAGGTTGAGGCCCAAGCTGCGACCGGGACCATCCAGCGTCTTTGCTTCGAGCCTCGTAAGCAGCCGAAAGGTCTGAGCATTTCCCTCGAACCCACCGATGTCGGCCGCCGCGACGTTGAGAGCGACCTCCCCGTTGTGCCCGAAGGGCGGGTGACCAAGGTCGTGGGCCAGGCAGGCCGCCTCGACGACGTCGGGGTTGCAGCCCAGCGAGTGTGCCAGGTCTCGTCCCACCTGGGCCACCTCGAGGGTGTGGGTGAGCCGGTTGCGGGTGAAGTCGTTGGTGGCAGGGCCGACTACCTGTGTCTTGGCGGCCAGGCGGCGCAGCGCGGCCGAGTGCACGATACGGGCCCGGTCCCGCTCGAAGGTGGAGCGTTGAGACTGGTGGGGCTCATCGAGGAAGCGTTCGGTGTCCGCGTCGTCATACGGCGCGATGGAGGTGGTCATCACCTCGACCATACTGAAAGAGACGGCATCGTCACTGGACCCGAACTCCCCACACGAACTGTTGACCGGGCGAAGCGGCACACGTATGTTCCACACACGACTTCCGTTGAAGGGAAACCTCTGTGCGCATCCGACCTCGCCTTCCCCACCTGGCTGTTACCGCCACTCTGACAGCAGTGATCGGCCTCGGCGCGGCGCCGTTCGCTCACGCTGCTCTGCCCAGCAGTGAGGGGCCTCTTTCCTGTACCTCCTACGGCAAGGTGGCCGACGCGCCACGGGGGTACATCCCGAGGGACGACCTGATGCCTCAGCGTCGTGACAAGCTCGCGGAATGGGTCTCGCACAACCGCGCAGCCGCTCGGGCAGCGACAGCCGCCGGAGAGCCGATCACCGTTCCCGTCGCGTTCCACGTGATCCGCAAGAACGGCACGGTTGCCGGTGGCAACATCCCTCAGTCATGGATCGACGCCCAGATCGACGTGCTCAACGACTCGTTCCGGGGTCGCACCGGTGGCGCCGATACGGGCTTCCGCTTCGTGCTTGCCTCGGTCGACCGTACGACCCAGCCGCAGTGGTTCAACCTGATTCCTGCCAACGGCGACGAACGCCGTCTCTACCGGGGTAGCGGCAAAGAGATCAAGATGAAGCAGGCGCTGCACGAGGGTGGCGTAAAGACACTCAACATCTACACAGCCAAGCTCGGTCAGTTCCTCCTGGGTTGGGCCTACTACCCCTCGAGCTTCGTCGGCTCGAATCCGCTTCCCCGCTTCTTTGACGGGATCGTGCTCGAGTACCGTTCACTGCCCGGCGGTGACTTAGGCCCCTACGACCAGGGCGACACCGCGACACACGAGGTAGGCCACTGGCTACAGCTCGCGCACACCTTCGAGAACGGCTGCACGAGTCCTGGGGACTTCGTTGGCGATACCCCCTACGAGGCTTCCCCCGCGTTCCAGTGCCCTGTCGGCCGCGACTCGTGTGAGGATCGACCAGGTCTGGACCCGATCGAGAACTTCATGGACTACACCTACGACGAATGCATGCGCATGTTCACCAGCGGCCAAGCAGACCGCATGCAGGACGCGTGGGTGGCTTACCGGGGCTGACCCCGGGGCGGTAACGACTCCGGGACAACGTAGGGCGGTGTTCCTCCCACAACCGTTCACATGAACGACTCCGGGACACCCCGCCTCAGTCTCAACCCCGCAACCGTTTCCATGAACGACTCTGCGACACCGCGCCACAGTCTCAACCCCGCAACCGTTTCCATGAACGACTCCGCGACACCACGGCGCGGTCTCGGCCCCACAACCGTTTCCATGAACGACTGTGTGCGAAATCGGCGACGGGATTCTGGATCGCACCACACTGCTTCATCAAGGTCCTCGACCCTGCTTGTGGACCGACTTTCTGCGGCTCAGGATCAGCGCCCCGCGTCGGCTCACCATGAGTTTGAGGACTGTCCGCCGCGGGTAATACAAAGAGCCACGTGCAGCGGAAGAACCAGCCGCCGCAAACGAAGTTTCCGAGAGCACTACACCGAGAGAAGGCATCGACATGGGGTTGTTCGCGACCGTGGCCAAGCTGGGGCTAGCCAAGAAGGCCTACGACGAACTGCGTAAGCCGGAGAACCAGCGCAAGCTCAAAGAGGCAGTGGCGAACATCAAGGCCAAGCGAGCCAAGGGCTGACCTAGCCGCCGGAGACCCCCATCTCGGCGGCGCGGTCGATTCCTAGGTCGTCTCGCTCTCGTAGCCAACCTTCGGGGAGCGCTACCCGACGCGGACTGCCTTGCCGACCACGGGGGCTTCCCAATTCGGCACGGGGAAACGGTTCTGTCGGGTCGAGCCGGCTCAACAACACATCAAGACTTTCCAAGGTGTCGATCAGCCCGAGGGATCTACGCAGCTCACCGCCTGCGGTGAAGCCCTTCAGATACCACGACACGTGTTTGCGGAACTCCTTGCAGCCGCGCTCCTCACCCAGGTAGTGCACGAGAAGTTCGGTATGACGACGCATCATCAGTGCCACCTCCCCGAGCGTCGGCAGAGGCAACGGGTTCGTGCCCGAAAAGGCGGCGGCCAGGTCGCGGAAGAGCCACGGGCGTCCTAGACACCCGCGCCCGACGACGACCCCTCTACAGCCGGTCTCGGCCATCATGCGCAACGCGTCTGACGACTCCCAGATGTCTCCGTTTCCCATCACCGGTATGTCGACAGAGTCGACCAGCTGCCCGATCGCCTCCCAGTCCGCTACCCCGGAATAGTGCTGGGCCGCAGTACGCGCGTGCAACGCGATGCCAGCGCAGCCTGACTCCTGCGCGATATGCCCGGCCTCGAGGAAGGTGAGGTGGTCATCGTCGATGCCCTTGCGGGTCTTCATCGTGACGGGGACTCCATACGGAGTTGCCGCCGCAACAGTCGACTCGAGGAGCTCTGCCAACAACCGGCGCTTCCACGGGAGGGCCGCTCCCCCGCCCTTGCGGGTGACCTTGGGAACCGGACAGCCGAAGTTCAGGTCGAGGTGACCTACGCCGTAGTCACCGCAGAGGATCTCAGCGGCACGTCTCATGTAGGAGGGGTCAACGCCGTACAGCTGGACGGATCGAACGGTCTCCGCTGGATCGAACACAAGCATGTCCAGCGTGGTGGGGTCACCTTCGACCAGGCCGCGACTCGTGATCATCTCGCAGACAGAGATCCCGGCCCCCTGCTCACGGCATAGGGACCGAAACGCCGCATTGGTCACACCGGCCATGGGAGCCAGGACGACGGGCGGTGAGACGTCGAGGGATCCGAGCTTCAGCGGACTCTCCAAGACGTCGGATCGGAACTATCAGCCGGGCGCCACTGGATCTCTGAGATCTTGCCCCGCCTCGGTGCGAACATCACCATACACAGCGTCGTCTTGTCGCCGTTGGCGAACTGTGGCGGCAACGGTTGGTAGTCGCACCTCTTGAACGTCGAGCCGAACGTGACCGGCGGCACGACCACGGTCTCGGAGATGGCGCCGTACAGGGTCACCGGTTCTCCCGAGACATCGCTCCCACTGAGCTTGCGAACCTTCACGGTCGCGTAGTAGACCGATGAGTTGTTGGATTTGCGGTCGAGATCGAACTGGTCAAGGTCCTTCAGCCTGCCGCGTGCCACCTTGGTGACGGTGACAGCGAGCCGGGAGCGATGGGTGCGATCTGTTGGGAATCGCACGACCGCCCGGTCACCGATGGCTAGAGACGTGTCGGGCCGAGCCGGGCCGGCTGACACAGACGTCTGCGGAGCACTCTTCGTTGGCGTCGAGCTCTCCGCAGGCGCGGAATTGCGATCTGCACCGTTGCAGCCGGTCAGCCAGAGCAAGCCAGGGCCGACCAACAGCGCTGCCGTCAGAGCACGCTGCTGCGCCGAGCGCTGCAACTGCTGGTTGCGCACATGCATGTCCTCGCTACCTGGAAGGTCGTGGCCCCGTTGGCCTATGAGTCAGCAGCCGACGAGTCGCTCGGCGAAGTAAGCCGGGATCTGGTCGAGTCCGATGCGCTCCTGCTTCATCGTGTCACGTTCGCGAACCGTCGCGGCATTGTCGTCGAGCGTCTCGAAGTCGACAGTGACGCAGTACGGCGTCCCGATCTCGTCCTGGCGGCGATAGCGACGGCCGATGGCGCCAGCATCATCGAAGTCGACGTTCCAGGCGCGTCGCAGGTCAGCAGCGAGTCCACTTGCCTTTGGCGACAGCGCCGCATGACGAGACAGGGGCAACACCGCGACTTTGACCGGTGCGAGCCGCGGGTCCAGTCGCAGCACGGTCCGCTTGTCGACGCCGCCCTTTGCGTTTGGGGCCTCGTCCTCGGCGTACGCGTCAATCAGAAACGCCATCAGTGAGCGGGTCGCACCAGCCGCTGGCTCGATGACATAAGGAAACCAGCGTTCGCCCGAAGCCTGGTCGAAGTACGACAGGGCCTGACCGGACAGCTCCGAGTGCTGCCTGAGGTCGTAGTCGGTGCGGTTGGCAATCCCCTCTAGTTCGCCCCACTCTGAGCCGGCAAACCCGAACCGATACTCGATGTCGACCGTGCGAGAGGAGTAGTGGGAGCGCTTCTCCTGCGGGTGCTCGAAGTGCCGCAAGTTGTCGCGGTCGATTCCCAGTCCGACGTACCAGTCCGTGCGCAGGTCGATCCACGTCTGGTGCCACTCCTCGTCGGTGCCGGGCTCGACAAAGAACTCCATCTCCATCATCTCGAACTCGCGGGTGCGGAAGATGAAGTTGCCCGGCGTGATCTCGTTGCGGAACGCCTTGCCGACCTGGCCGATGCCGAACGGCGGCCTCTTGCGGGCTGAGTTCATCACATTGACGAAGTTGAGGAAGATGCCCTGAGCAGTCTCGGGCCGAAGGTAATGCAAGCCCGACTCGTCCTCGATGACACCGAGGTAGGTCTTCAGCATGCCGTTGAAGGGCCGTGGCTCGGTCCACGCGCCGCGTGTGCCGCAGTGGGGGCAGGCGATCTCCATAAGAGGGACCGAGTCGGGGTCGTCGATGCCCTTCTTCGCCGCGACCTCCTCTTGCAGGTGGTCCGCGCGAAAACGCTTGTGGCAGCTCAGGCACTCCGTCAGCGGGTCGGTGAACGCTGCGAGGTGCCCCGACGCCTCCCATGTGCTTGTCGGAAGGATCACCGACGAGTCGAGTCCGACCACGTCGTCGCGGGACGTGACCATGGAGCGCCACCACTGACGCTTGATGTTCTCCTTGAGCTCGACCCCAAGTGGGCCATAGTCCCAGGCGGACCTGGTGCCTCCGTAAATCTCGCCGCAGGGGAACACGAAGCCCCGGCGCTTGCACAGGCTGACGACGGTATCGATCGGCGTTCTTGAACTGGCTGCCACGCGAGGTTCTCCATCCGGCTGGCGGTCGGCGGTCTTGGGCTGCCTCGAGGAGGCATGTGCTCAGAGGTTACCGGCTCGGCTCCACGTGCCGCGCGGACTACCGACCTCGAGGTTTAACCGAGTTGGGAGCAGTCGCGCCTTCGCCGATGATCACCTCATAGGCCGATGGCTCGTCGATGGCGTGTGCCAGCAGCGGAACGACAGACATCTTGATGTCGGACGAGGACAGCGCGCGCCGATATGCGCCCACGTTGTCCCAGGTTGTGGCCAGCACCCAGAGGGTCGGGTCGTCGAGCGCCCGACCGACCTTGCCAGCAACAAAACCAGGCAGCACCGATAACGAGTCGACGCACACCTCGAGCTCGCGGCGCGCTCGGTCGGTGAGGTCCTCGTCATACCGAAACCGCGCGATCGCCAACACTCCGCCAGTGTGGCAAATTGCGCCAGCCGGTGCGACGGCTGCCTCTGTGGGCCGAGCGGGTCGACTTCGGGAGGCGCCGGGGCTATCCGATGAGCAGCTTGGCGACCAGGTAGTCGAAATGCTGGTCCGGAGTGCCGGCGGCCCCACTCGTTCGAGTGCCAGCGAGGATCACGTTGCCTTGCGGGTCCAGCGACATCGCACGCACCAGGTCGTTGCTTCCGACGATAGGCACCCGCTTGACCCAGACCTGACTGCCGGTCGGGGAGTACTTGAGAGTAGTGAAGCGGTAGCGTCCCTTGGCATCTTGGGACTGCAGGGCGATGTAGGCGACGCCGGTCGAGGTCACCTCCATTTGCGGGTCGCCGTCCCAGCCCGTGCAGGAGCAGTCTGGTCCGGTGAAAAGATTGCTCCAGAGCAGGGTTCCGTTGGGCGCGTACTTCAGCGTGACTGCATCCGCCGACTGCATCGGCAGGTTCAGGTCGCCGCGCTCAGCGGCCACGTACGCGTTGCCCGCCGCATCGGTGGACACGTAGTGTGCAAAGTCGTCGCTGTAACCCGGGCCGACCCACCAACGCCTCCACAGCAGGTGGCCGGTGGTGCCGGAGTACTTGAAGAGGAAGAGGTCGCGACGCGTCGACTCGTCACGGAAGTCGGTGCCGAGAACGTAGACGTCGCCGCCGGGGTCGACCGTGACGTCCCAGGTGCTCCGCTGAGTGTCGAAGGTCTGCTTGTTGGGCGCGGTCCACAGCACGGCGCCGTCAGGGCTGTACTTGATCGTGAAGGTGTCCTGCATCGAGCCACCGTTGTAGCCAGTCGAAGTGCCGGACACGACGAAGTTCCCAGCGGCGTCGAGGTCGGCGGAGTCGGCGATATCGCCCCGCTCCTCGAACGAGTAGCGGCGTGCCCATTGCTGCGCCCCATCGGGGTTGAACTTGAGGGCGAGGGACTCGTAGTAGTAGCGGACGCCGATCTCGCCGCCGGTGGAATAGCCGGCGATGTGCACGTTGCCCGAGTCGTCGATCTCCAAGTCGGTCGGGAAGTCCCCACGATTGACCGGACCGTTGTACAGGCGCTTCCACAACAAAGTCCCAGTCGGGCTGTACTTCAGCAAGACGATGTCCTCTTCGGTCCCCGGTGAATCAAGCCCGCGCCAGGTCCAGCCGGTCACGTAGACGTTGCCGGCAGCATCGAACGCGACGTTTTGCGCGACGTCGTTCCAGGTGGCTTGGGCGGGCCAGTTGGGGATCTTGCCGTTGAACCGTACCTGCCACCTGCGGGTGCCGTCAGGCGCATAGACGACTGTCACGATGTCGCGGTCGCCGGCCCGTCGCACGGACGAGCCGGTGACGGCGACAGAGCCGTCCGGGCCTGTGGCCGTGTCTGTTGCCTCGTCGTGATTCGCGATCCCCCCGTCGTAGGACGCTGTCCAGTCGACCGCGGGCCCGGCCGGGAGGGCCGCCGCGGGCGGCACAGCCGCGACGACCGCAGCGGCGAGGAGCGCTGCGCAGGCGGCACGCAGGCTGGCAGAGAACACAGTAGTG
The DNA here is from genome assembly GCA_013813125.1 of Nocardioidaceae bacterium. GTDB lineage: Bacteria > Actinomycetota > Actinomycetes > Propionibacteriales > Nocardioidaceae > JACCZJ01. Next base: position 10,881 of record JACCSH010000040.1, read on the forward strand.
ATATTTCCTGACCGTACGAGAGAGGTCACATACCGGACGTAGAAAATGCTACGCGGGAGGCGCCGGCTCCACCAGGTTTCGGGAGGTGCCCCTTAGTCGTAGTCCTTGCGCCCTGTCGGCCCTACCGTCCTTGGCTGCGGCTTTGATGCCCCGCTGAGTTGGTCGGCATGCCCTCACCACCGGTGCTGGACATCCGCGGCAGGCTGCTCCGCGGGCTGTTGCTCCGCTCCGGAGTTGCCGCAGCCCTCGGTCGCACGCAGAGATGGCTCAAGGTGTGCGCGAGTACGGCGACTGAGCTCCCCGACCAGTATCGCTGCATCGCCGTGGCCTCGGTGCTGTGCATCCCAGCGCTTGGCCCCGACCGGAAGGTCGACGTACACGGTGGCAAGTGAGAGTCGGCGTTGCAGCCAGCCTTGACGTGCCGTGATGCTCTGCATGCGTTCGAACGGCACATAGGCGGTGGAGCGTCGCCATCGCCCACT